>NZ_JBEOYB010000109.1:0-15988 GCF_040296845.1 Streptomyces sp. NPDC001985 | reverse complement strand
CCCGGCGGGCCCGCCGGGTTCGCCCGCCCCGGGGACGGGGAGTCCCCGGCGCGGGTGCCGAGCACCCGGGCCGGGGACGCCGGAGCGGGGTCCGGGCGGCGGGTCAGTCCGTGGCCGGACCGGCCGGGCGCCGTCCGCGCAGCCGCCGCACCCCCCGAATCGCCGCCGCGGCGATGCCCCCCAGGATGATGAGACCCCAGAGGATGTCGGGCACCTGGGTGCCCACCGGCACGGCGACCACCAGCGCCAGCGCCGCCCACGCCGGGGTGCGCCACTCGCCGTCCCCGTCCCCGTGTTCGTGCTTGTCCCGCTGCGCGCCCCGCAGGCGCCGTGCGCACAGCGCCAGATACCCGGCCGGTACCAGCGCGGCCACCGCCCACACCGCCGGGACCTCGAACGCGCCCACCGACCGCTCCACCGGCCCGACGAACGCCAGCAGCGGCACCACCCACAGCACCACGGCGTAGACGGCCGCCACCCCCGCGCTCAGCACCCACCCCGGCCGGCGCGGGCCGTCCGGCACCGAGCGCAGCCCCGCCTCCGCCAGGTCCAGGACGTTGAAGGGGCTGAACAACCGGTGCCGGCGCCCGGTCAGGAGCGCCGGCAGGACGGCCACCTCGGCCCCGCCGTACCTCGTCAGCGGCGCCAGCACGAAACCGAGCAGCATGTACAGACCCATGCCGTCGTGGAACGCGTCCGGGCCGAGGCCCATCGGGTACATCAGCGTGGGGGACAGCAGCAGCGCGCTGCCCACCCAGGGGCTCAGCCGCTCCAGCGCCCCGCCCAGCAGCCGGTACACCACCGTGTAGCAGGCGGCGACGACGGCCAGCCAGAGCACCGTACGGAGGAAGTACCCCGCACTGAACTCCAGATCGCGGCTCACCCGGTACCACACGGCCACCGCGGCGTGCAGCAGCCGGATCAGCAGGCCGCCCGGGAGCATGTCCCGGCCGACGGTGAATCGGCCGGCGGAGCCGGGCCGGACGCCGTCCACCGCGCGTGTGTCGTTCGCCATCGAGTACCTCCGAGTCGAGAGGGGGGAGAAGGGGCCGGCGCCCGCGTCAGAGCAGGACGCCGACGGCCGCGCCGTTGGCGGCGAGCGCGCCCAGCGCGGTGGAGGCGCGCACCAGGTTCCAGTTGCGCCAGACGACCCGGCGGTGCAGCAGCCGGTCGAAGTCCGGCGGCAGGGCGTCGGCGTCCAGGGTCTTGAGCCAGCGGTTGATCGGTACGTTCCTCGTCAGCGAGACGACCACCGTCACCAGCAGCAGCAGGGCGGCCAGCGCGTGCAGCCACCGCGCCGCGGCCCCGGGCCCCGCCACCGTCAGCACCAGGTCCAGCAGGAGGGCGAGGAGGATGCAGGCCGGCATGAACGGGTCGAACCGCGTGACCAGCAACTGGTGCAGGGCGACATAGCGCTGCCGTGGCAGTGTGAGCAGCAGCCCCGCGCCGAGAACCGCGATCATCATGCCGCCCGCCGCCATCCCGTTCGCGATCATGACCAGCGGCACCAGAAAGTGCGTCCACCCGTCCATGGGCTCTCCCTCCGCGCGTCCACCGGCTCTCCACCGGGCGGCGGCCAGCCTCCCGGTGGTGTCTCAAGCGGCTTCGGAGGATCAGTGGAGTGCGGAGGGGGTCCCGCCGGGGAGCGGTCCGGGGTGCGGCACCCCGGACCGCGACCGGGGGGTGGCCCTGCGGGGCGGTGGGGTGGTGCGCCCGTGCGGGTGGCCCCGGGGGACCGGTGGGCCCGGGGGACCGGTGGCCCCGGTGGGCCCGTGGGGCGGAGGTCGGGGCGGCCTCGGGGTGGGCCGGTGGCGCGCGGAGGTGGTGGTGTCCGGGTGGTGGGGCCGGTGGGTGCGGTGGGGCCGGTGGGTGGTGGGCCGGTGGCGCGCGGAGGTGGTGGTGTCCGGGCGCTGGGGCCGGTGGGCGCGGTGGTGTGGTGGTCGGAGGATCAGGGGCTCGGGCGGGCCGGTGGGGCGGGATGGTGAGCCGGGCTCAGGCGGACCGGTGGGCCCGGTGGTGGCCTTCGGGTGGGCGGGCCGGTGGGCCCCGCCGGGATGGTGGTTCCAGGGGGGCTCCACAGGTTCTTGAGGGGCGATGTCCAGGCTGCCCCGGACGAGCCTGGAGGTGAGCGCCGTGGAACCCACCCTGCAACCCGCGCTGTCGGCCCCCCGACTGCTGCTGTGGTCGGCACCCGACGACGAGCGTGAGCGCCGCCGGAGGCACGCCCTCCGCCGCTATGTGTCCCTGGACGGCGACGGCGACGGCACCCCGGAGCGGCTGGCCCGTGCCGCCGCGCTGGCCGCCGAGCGGCGCGGCACCGGGACGGTGCGCGGCGCCGTGGTCGCCGCCACCGTCGAGGACGCCGTACGCGCCCTGGCCGACCCGCCCGCCGCACGGGCGCCCGGCGGGCCCCGCCCCGTGGTCCTGCTCTTCCCCGGCCAGGGCGCCCAGCAGCCGGCCATGGCCGCCGGACTCTACGGCTGGGAACCCCACTTCACGGCCGCGCTGGACCGCGTCTTCACCGAGCTGGGGCCCGAGGGCGCACGGCTGCGGGACCGCTGGCTCGCCGGTGACGCGGACCCGGCGATGGACGACGCGCCCCAGTCCCAGCCCCTGCTGTTCGGCATCGGATACGCCCTCGGCCGCATGGTCCTCGACTGGGGCATCACCCCGGCCGCCCTGCTCGGACACAGCGTGGGCGAGCTGGTCGCCGCCACGCTCTCCGGGGTGTTCACGCTCCCCGACGCCCTCTGGGTGCTGCGCGACCGCGTCGCGGGCGCCGCCGGCACCGGGCCGGGCGGCATGCTCGCCGTCGCCGCGAGCGCCGAGGACCTGGTGCCGTATCTCCCGGTGGGCGGCCGGGTGGCCGTCGCCGCCGTCAACGCGCCCCGCCAGACCCTGCTCGCCGGCCCCGAACCCGAACTGCGCGCGGTGGAGGCGCGCTTGCGGGCCGACGGCCGCACCTGCCGCAGAGCCGCCTCCCACCAGGCGTTCCACAGCCCCGTCATGGACGGCGTCGCCCGGCTGGGCCGCCCGCTGGTGGCCGCCGCCCGGCCGGGACCGCCCTCCTGGCCGCTGTACTCGGCGTACCTCCCGGGCCTCCTCGACGCGGGCCGCGCCGTCGACCCGGAGTTCTGGGCGCGGCAGATCGCCGACCCGGTGCTGTTCTGGCCCGCCCTCGACGCCCTCCTCGCCACGGGCGGCCATCTGCTGGTCGAGGCAGGGCCCGGCCAGGGGCTGAGCGCCATCGCCCGGCTCCACCGGACCGTGCGCACCGGCGACAGCGCGGTGGCGCCGCTGCTCCCGGCCCGCTCCGGCACCGCCGCCGCCGACCGGCGGGCGCTCCTCGGCGCCGCCGGCCGGATCTGGACGGAGGGACACGCGCTCGGGTCCCTCGGCGCGCTCGCGGGCGACTCCGGCCCCGGCCCCGCTCCCGGCTCCGCCGCCGGGGCTCCCGCTCCCGCCCGTGTCGGCTGAGGGGTTCCAGGTGTTCGAGACACTGCTCAACGTCGATGTCCAGTTCGCCCTGCTCAACCTGCTGCTCTGGACCGCCGCCGCGCTCGTCGTGGGCCGCGCGCCGGTGGAGCGCTCCCCCCGCCGCACCCGCGCGCGGGCCGTGACCCTGCTGGTTCTGCTGGGGCTCGGCATCCTCGCGGTGGCCGGCCGGATCGTCACGGTCACCCTGATGGGCCGGGTCAGCTGGCTGTTCGCGTCCGACCGGGTCGCCGTGGCACTGCCCCTGCTGGCGGTCCCGGCAGCCGCCGCCCTGGTCGGCACGGTGCCCCGGCTGATCCACTGGGCCCGGCGGCCCTCGCTCCAGGCGCGGCGCGCGGCGTTCACCCCGTTCGCCGTGGTGCCCCCGCACCTCGCCGCCGCCGGCGCGGCCGCCGGGTTCTCCACCACCCTCATCCAGGTGGTGCCGGAGCCCGCGCCCCTCCAGGTGCTGGGCGTCCACACCACCGCGGCCGTCCTCGCCGCGGCGGGCTGGCTGTGGCAGACCCGCAGATGGCGGGCGGCCGTCTCCGGCGCCCCCGCCCGGCGGCCCCGGCGACGGGTCCGGGCGCTGCGCGCGCTGGCCGTGGCGGTGGCGCTGGCCCTCGCGGGCGGCGGGCTGCTGACGGCCGGGGAGCGGGCGAGCCGGCTCCCCGACGACATGGACATGGCCGCCCATCACAGCGGCGGCCACGACCACGGCGGGAGCGGCCCGGCCGGGGGCTCCGTGTCCGTCAGCTCCCTGACCGGGCCGCGCGGTGAGCGCCCCGACCGCCGCTTCACCCTGGTGGCCGACGAGAAGACGGTGACACTGGCCTCCGGTGGGAAGGTCGAGGCCTGGGCCTTCAACGGGCAGATCCCCGGGCCCGTGCTGCGGATTCGCGAGGGCGAACTGGTCGAGATCGTGGTGCGGAACCGGCTGGAGAAGAGCGGTGTCTCGGCCCACTGGCACGGTGTGGACGTGCCCAACGCCGAGGACGGCGTGCCCGGTGTCACCCAGGACGCGGTGGAGCCCGGCGGCAGCCATGTCTACCGCTTCCGCCCCGACGAGGTGGGCACCCACTGGTACCACTCCCATCAGCAGACCTCGGTCCAGGTGCTCAAGGGGCTCTTCGGAGCGCTCATCATCGAGCCGCGCGAGCCGGCACCGGAGGCCGATCACGACTGGTTCCTGGCCATGCACACCTGGGATCGGGCCGGCGGCGGCACCGCCCCCGCCCTCGGCCTCAGCGACCGGCTGGAGCGGCGCCGGGTCGCGCCGGGCAGCACCGTACGGCTCCGGCTGCTCAACTCCGGCCGTATCACGCACCGGTTCTCGCTCACCGGGACCGCGTTCACCGTCGAGGCCGTCGACGGCAACCCGGTGAACGGGCCCACCCCGGTCCGGGACGAGAGTCTGGTGATCGGTGTCGGCGGACGGTACGACGTGACCTTCACCATGCCGGACCGCCCGGTCCGGCTGACCGAGGTGCAGGACTTCGCCGGCGCCCTCGACCGGGGTCTGCTGCTCAGCGCGGACGGGCGCGGGGAACTGAGCCCCGACATTCCCGGCCGGGACTTCGACCCGGTCGGCTACGGCAGCCCGGCGCCGGCTCCGTTCGGTCCGGAGAGCACCTTCGACCGCGACGAGTCGATGGTCTTCGACAACGAGATCGGCTTCTACGACGGGCGGCTCACCGCCACCTGGTCCATCAACGGCAAGGTCTTCCCCGACATCCCCGCCATCACCGTCCGCGAGGGCGATCTGGTGCGGATGACCTTCGCCAACCGCAGCCGCTACGACCATCCGATGCATCTGCACGGCCACCACGTCCTGGTGCTCAGCCGCAACGGGCGCCCCGTCACCGGCAGCCCGCTCTGGCTCGACACCGTCAATGTCGAGGTCGGCGAGGTGTGGGAGGTCGCCTTCCGCGCGGACAACCCGGGCATCTGGATGGACCACTGCCACATCAGCGACCACGTCAAGCTCGGGATGATGCTGCATGTCTCCTACGAGGGCGTGACCAGCCCGTACCGGGTCGGCCGCGAGAGCGGAAACATCGTCGAGTGAGCCGAGTGAGCCGGGTGAACGGGGCGAGCAGAGCGAGCCGGTTCGGTCGGGTGAGCCGGTTCGGCCGGGCGTGTCGTACCAGCCGAGGTCGAGTGAACGGAGAGGGAGACATGACGGACACCACCGCACACGAGGAGCACCCCCCGGGCGGGGGGTTCTCACCGGCGGCCCTGCCCCGGATGTCCCCGGGCCACCAACTGATGTTCTTCCCGGTGGCCGCCGCCGCGGGCCGCGCCGTCTGGGCCCTGGCCAAACTCGGAGTGGCCGACCAGCTCACCGACGGCCCCCGGAGCCCGGCCGAGCTGGCCCGGGAGGTCGGGGCCGACCCCGACGCACTGGCCCGGGTCCTGCGGGCCGCCGCGGCTCTCGGCGTGTTCCGCGAGGTGCCCGATGGCCGGTTCGCCCTCACCCCGCCGGCCGAACTGCTCCGCTCCGATCTGCCCGAGTCCCGGCGCGACGCGGTCATCCTCCAGGGCGAGGACCTCCATCTCCTGCCGTACCGGGACATCCTGTACACCCTGCGGACCGGTGAGCCGTCCTTCGAGCGGGTCTATCCGCTGTCGTACGCCCAGCACCTCCAGGTGGACGACGCCGCCGCCACCCTGGTCCGGCTGGCCGGGGCCTCGGCGCACCGGGGGGATCTGGGCTATCTCACCTCGCTGGTCGATCTCTCCCCCTTCCCCCGCGTCGCCGAACTCCGCGGCGATGGGCTCTTCCTGTCGGCGCTGCTGCGCGAGCACCCGCACTGCCTCGGCACGGTGACCGACCGCCCCGAGGCGCTGCCGGCCGTGCGCGCTGCGCTGGCGGCGGAGGGCGCGCCGGACCGTGTCGGCACCGTGCCCGCCGACCCGTTCGGGCCGCTGCCCGCCGGCATCCCCGCCTACCTCCTCAAGCAGGTGCTCCGTCTCCACCAGGACGCGGACGCGCTCCGGGTGCTGGGCGCGGTGCGCGAGGCGCTCGGCACGGCGGACGGCCGGCGGCTGTTCGTCCTGGAGCGGGTGGTCGGCGGGAGCCGCCCGGATCTGGCCGCCGTGGTCGACCTGGAGATGCTGCTGCTCACCGGCGGCCGGGAGCGCACCGGTGACCAGTGGCGGGCGCTGCTGCACGCCGGCGGCTTCGAGGTGCTGGCCGCCCCCGCCACCGGCGCGTGGACGGCCTTCGAGTGCCGTCCCCGCTGAGGCGGCCCCACCGGCGGCCCTCCACGGCCCCGGCGTCTCAGCCGCGCCGGGCCCGGGCCGCCCCACGGGACCCCAGGGTGCGCAGCAGCATCTCCGGGCGGGCCAGCGCCACCGGGCTGCGGAGGGCCCCCGCGACCCGGATGAAGTCCGCCGCGAGAACCGGATCGTGTTCGGCCGCCGCCACCAGCCGGCGCAGATACCACAGGGCCACCCGAGCGCCCGGGAGCCCCGAGTCGGGCACGCCCGGCAGAAAGGAGTCGGAGAGGCTGGAGAACCGCCAGGACCCCGCGACCGCCCGGGCCGCGTCCTTGAAGAAGCCTCGGTGCAGCCCGTCGAGCCCCTCGCGCAGCCGGCGGCCGAGGATGAGCGCGTACGCCGCCGAGTACATCATCCCCGTGCCGTAGAGGGGGTTGAGGGCGGCGAGGGCGTCCCCGGTGACCAGCAGCCCCGAGGGGAAGCGGGAGAGCTTGTCGTAACGGCGCCGATAGGTCTCCGGGACATGGAAGACATGGACATCGGTCAGGGGCTCCGCCGCCTGGATCGCCGCCCACACGTCGTCCGGCGCCAGCTCCCTGACCTGTTCCATGAAGACGGCGGTGTCGTCGCTGGGCCGGAAGTCGCCGTAGCCGTAGACGGTCAGGGTCCACTGCCCCTCCTCCCGGACGGTGAAGTACAGACCGCGCGCCCGGTCCAGCCGGGGGCCGACCGCGATGGCCCGGTCGCTCGCGAACACATCCGCGTCACAGCGGAGAATCCGGGTGGCGTACGCCAGGTTCACCTTCACGCGCTCCTCGCGCGGCAGCGGATACCCCAGCTCCCGCAGCCAGGCCCGGTTTCTGCCCGTGCGGCCGGTCGCGTCGACCACCAGATCGGCGGTGAGGTTCTCGGTCCCGCCGCCGCCGGGCCTGCCGACGACGACGCCGGTGATCCGCTCCGGGGTCGGCGCCAGCGGCCCTACGGCCTCCCAGCCCTGGCGCAGGGTGACATGGCCGCGCCCGCCGAGCCGCTCGCGGATGCCCCGCTCCAGGAACGGACGGCTCGCCCAGACGGTGTTGAGCCCGGCGTCGGACTGACGCAGCATATGGCCGAAGTAGAACAGCCGGTGCTGGCCCATCATCTCGGCGGGGACGCCGCCGTCCCGGACGTACTGCTCGTTCATCCCCGGGAGCAGCTCCTCCAGGAGGTCGGTGGCCCGCAGGACCAGCGCGTGGGGATGCCACCCCTGGGGGACACCGCGCCGGTGCCCGGTGGCCTCGTCCCCGTCCCGCTCGACGACGGTCACCCGTTCGAAGTGATCGGCCAGCACATGGGCCGCCATCAGCCCGCTCATTCCTCCGCCCAGCACCACCGCGTGGACACCGGTCACCGGCATGCGCTCTCCTCGTGTTTCGTGGTCGGCCTCGTGGGGCCCGTGGAACCGCACGGGTACGGTGATCGGCCCCCGGCCGGGAGCCTTCCGGACGGCACCGCCCCGGCGGGACCTCACCGGGCCCCCGGCGCCGGGAAGTACCCCTTGCGGATGAAGAACCGCACATGTCTGCGGAAGGACTCCACGCTCGCGTCCGGGCTCTCCTCCGGGAGGCGCACACCGCTGCCGGCGAGCGCCGCGACGGTCCCGCTGTCGTCGACCGGCGGATAGAAACCCGCCGGGTCGGCGGCCATCGCGTCGAACGCGTCCAGCAGCGGAACCAGCGCGTTGCCGGGGTCGGCCGCCACCCGGGCACGCCAGCCGGCCGGTTCCGCGCGCTCCAGCGAGTACCCGTGGGCCCGCAGCTCCCGGGCCATCACGGCCAGCGTCAGCCCGGCGCGCCCGCAGATGTGGAAGGTCCTGCCCGCCGACTCCGGCTGCCGGGAGAGATGGACGACCGCGGCGCTCGCGTAGTCCACGGGCATCAGCCGGAACACCACCGGAAGGGACTCGGGGACGGCACCGGACTGGAGGATGCCCTTCAGCGTCAGCCAGACGAAGTCACGGGTCTGGCACGCGCCGGTCGAGTGGTCGCCGGTGATCTGGTCCATCCGGTGGACGGAGACCGGCAGTCCACGGTCCCGGGCGATGCCGACGAGTTGCTCCGCCACCCACTTGCTCCGGGTGTACCCCGTCGGCAGGCTCTCGCCGGGGCCCGCCGGATCGGACACCTCGATGGGCGCGCCGCCGCCCGCCCGGCCCGCGTAGACCCCCAGCGTGGAGACATGGTGCACGGGGACGGTGCGGTGGCGGGCGGCGAGCCGGAGGATCTCCCGGGTGCCGCCCACATTGGCCGCCCGGACCGTGGCGTACGGCTGGACCCAGGTGACGGCGGCCCCCGCGTGGTAGACGGCGTCGACCGTGCGCGCCAGCTCGTCGAAGAGCCCGGGGGCCAGACCCAGCCCGGGCAGGGCCAGATCCCCGGCCACCACCGAGAGCCGCCCGGGGTCCACCTGGTCCAGGATTCCGTACCACTCCAGATTCGCCCGCAGCCGCTCCAGACCCGCCCGCTCGTCGGCCGCGCGCACCAGACACCGCACGGTGGCCCGTGTCGTCCGCAGCAGATCGCGCAGCAGATACGCCCCGAGGAACCCGGTGGCGCCGGTCAGCAGCACGGTCCGGGGATCGGCGGCGACCCGGTGGATCTCGGCGGCCGGGCGGATGTCGTCGTCGAGGACGGTCTCGGCGGCGAAGTCCACCCCGGAACCGCCGCCCGCCCCGCTCCTCCGCAGCAGCGCGGTGCGCAGATGCCCGGCGAGCGCCCCGACCGTGGGATGGTCGAAGACCAGCGAGGTGGGCAGCCGCAGCCCGGTCAGGAACGCGAGCCGGTTGCGCAGCTCCACCGCGTTCAGCGAGTCGTACCCCAGCTCGGCGAAGGACCGCCGGTCGCGGATGGACCCCGGGTCGGGATGGCCGAGCACCGTCCCCGCCTCGGTCCGCACCAGCTCCAGGACCCGGCCGAGCTGTTCCTCCCCGGGCAGCGCGGCCAGCTCCCCGGCGAGACCGCCCTCCCTCTCGCTGTTGCGGGCGGCGGGCCGGTACGGGACGCGCACCAGGTCGCCGAGGACCGCCGGCAGCTCCTCCGGGCGCTCGCGCAGCGCCCGGTGGTTCAGCGGGGCCGCGACGGCGGCGGGGATGTCCAGGGCCATCGCCCGGTCCAGCAGCGCCGGGCCGTGTTCGGAGGCGATCGGCGGATAGCCCGCGCGGGCGATGCGGTCCACATCGGCCCGGGTCAGCTCGCCGGTGGCGCCGGAGGCGGCCCACAGTCCCCAGGCGACCGAGGTCGCGGGCAGACCCAGGGCCGCCCGGTGGGCGGCGAGACCGTCGAGGAAGGTGTTCGCGGCGGCGTAGGCGGACTGCCCCGCGCCGCCGATGGTCCCCGCCAGCGAGGAGAACAGCACGAACGCCGAGAGCCCCAGATCCCGGGTGAGATCGTGCAGATGCCAGGCCGCGTCCACCTTGGGGCGCAGCACACCGCTGAGCCGCTCCGGTGTCACCCCGGTGATCAGCCCGTCGTCCCGGGTGCCCGCCGCGTGCACCACCCCCGTCAGCGGGCGGTCGTCCGGCAGCGCGGCGAGCACCCCGGCCAGCGCCTCGCGGTCGGCGGCGTCACACGCGACGACGGTCACCTCGGCGCCCAGCGCTGTCAGTTCGGCGCGGAGCGCCTCCGCGCCGGGCGCCGCGGGGCCGCGCCGGCCGGCGAGCAGCAGCCGGGTGACACCGTGGGCGGTCACGAGATGCCGGGCGAGGATCGCGCCGAGCGTGCCGGTGCCGCCGGTGATCAGCACGGTGCCCCGCACGTCCCACGACCCGGACGGCCCGCCCCCGCCGGCCGCGTCCGGCACCCGGCGCAGCCGGGGCAGCAGCACCCGGCCCGCCCGCAGCGCCACCTGCGGCTCGCCGGACGCGGCCACCGCCGCCAGCAGCGCGGGCCCCGGCTCCGGCTCCGTACCGCCGCTGTCGACGAGGACGAACCGCCCGGGGTTCTCGGTCTGCGCCGAGCGCACCTCACCCCAGACCGCCGCCCCGCCCAGATCCCGTACCCCGTCGCCCGGAACGGCGGCCACCGCGCCCCGGGTCAGCACCAGCAGCGGAGTGCCGGTGAGCCGCTCGTCCGCCAGCCAGGCCCGGACGGCGGCGAGCGCCCGGCGGGCCGCCAGATGGGTGGCGGCCACCGGATCGGCCGCCCCCGGACCGGAGATCCGGACAACCGCCGCGTCGAGCCCCGCGAGCCGGGGCGGGCGCGGGTCCCCGGCGTCCACCTCGCCGATACGGAACGGCTCCACCGCGCCGGTGAGCGCGATCGGCGCCCAGTGGACCCGGAAGAGCGAGTCCCGCACCCGGGAGTCCGCCCGCGCCGCGGCCTCCCCGCCGCCCGCGCCCAGCGTGAGCGACCCGATCTCCGCGACCGCCCGGCCCGTCCGGTCCGCCAGCCGGGCGGACAGCACCCCGCCCGGGGACCGCGACAGCCGTACGCGCAGGGCCGTCGCGCCGGTCGCGTACAGCAGCACCCCGCCCCAGCCGACAGCGGTGCGCGTGCACCCGGCCGGCGACCCCTCGGCGAGCAGCGCCGCCCGGACGACCGCGTCGAGCAGCGCCGGGTGCAGCCCGAACCCGGCCGCCTCGCCCAGGGCCTCCTCGGGCAGGGCCAGTTCCGCCCAGACGGTCGAGCCGTCGCGCCAGAGCGCCGTGACCCCCCGCGAACGCGCCCCCTCCTCGGGACCGGTCGCCCCCGGCAGCTCCACCGCCGTCGCCCCGGCCGGCGGCCACCGCTCCAGGTCGAAGGCCGGGCCCCGGCCCCGGACGCCGAGGCGCGCGCGGGCGATCTCCGTCCAGGCCGGCTCCCCGTCCTCGGGCCGGGCGTGGACGGTGAGCGTCCGGCGCCCCGCACCGTCCGGCTCGCCCACCGTGCTCTGGAGCTGGACACCGCCGCGCGCGGGCAGCACCAGCGGCGCCACGGCCGTCAGCTCCTCCACGGCGGTGCACCCCACCTCGTCGCCCGCCCGCAGCGCCAGCTCCACCAGGGCGGACGACGGCAGCACCGCCGCGCCCGCGACGGTGGGCCCGGCCGACCAGGGGTGGGTGTGCCGCGACAGCCTGCCGGTGAAGAGGGTCCGGCCGGTCCCGGCCACCGGCACCGCGGCCCCCAGCAGCGGATGCCCGGTCCCGCCCAGCCCCAGACCCGAGGCGCCCCGGGACCCGGAGCCGGCCGCGTACCAGTACCGCTCGCGCTGGAAGGCGTAGGTGGGCAGTTCGACGCGGCGCGCCCCGGTGCCCCGGAACGGCCGCGACCGGTCCACCGGCCCACCGCGCACCAGCAGCTCGGCCCAGGAGCGGAGAAAACGGCCGAAACCTCCCTCGCCGCGCCGGAGCGTGCCGGTGACGAGCGCGCCGTCGCCCAGGTTCTCCTGGAGCGAGGAGACCAGCACCGGATGCGGGCTGATCTCCACGAGGACCCCGTGCCCCCGGTCCGCCAGCGCGCGGGCGGACCGGGCGAACTCCACCGGTCCGCGCAGATTCCCGTACCAGTACGCGGCGTCCAGACCGGCGGTGTCCATCCAGTCGCCGGTCACCGTGGAGAAGAACGGCACGGTCCCCGAGCGCGGCGCGATCGGCTCCAGCGCGGCGAGCAACTCCTCCTCGACGGGTTCCACCAGCGGGCAGTGGGAGGCGAAGTCGGTGGAGAAGCTCCTGGTCCGCGCCCCGTCCGCCGCGCACCGGCCGAGGAACTCGCCGACCGCGCCCCGGTCCCCGGAGACCAGCACCGAGCCGGGCCCGTTCTCGACGGCCACCCAGAGCCGGCCCGCCCATCCGGCGAGCCGCTCCTCCACCTCCGCGCGCGGCAGCCCGACCGCCCCCATGCCTCCGGTGCCCTGGAGCTTCAGGGCGATACGGCTGCGCAGCGCGACCACGCGGGCCGCGTCCTCCAGCGGGAGGCCCCCCGCGACACAGGCCGCGGCCACCTCGCCCTGGGAGTGTCCGACGACGGCAGCCGGCTCCACACCGTGGGCGCGCCACAGCTCCGCGAGGGAGACCATCACCGCGAACAGCGCGGGCTGGACCACATCGAGCCGCTCCAGCGCCGCCGCGCCCGCCGCGTCACCGCGCAGCACCTCCCGCAGGGACCAGGGGACATGGGGCCGCAGGGCCTCCTCGCACGCGTCGATCCGGGCGGCGAACACCGCAGAGGTCTCCAGCAGCTCCCGGGCCATGCCGGGCCACTGGCCGCCCTGCCCGGGGAAGACGAAGACGGTACGGCCCAGTTCCGCCGGGGCGCCGGCGATCCTCCCGAGGACCACCCGCCCGGCTCGCGGCTCCGGCTCGCTCCGGTCGGCCCGGTCGCCCCGGTCGCCTCGCTCGCTCCGGTCCTGGGCGCCGGAGTCCTCGCTGCCGGTGCGGGTGCCGCTGCGGGTGCGGGCCCCGGCTTTGGTCCCGGCCTGGGCCTCGGTCCCAGTGCCGGCCTCGGGTTCAACCCTGGCCTCGGTGCCGGCCCTGGCCCCGGTCTCGGTCCCGGCCCCGGCCCCGGTCTCGGCCTGGGCCCCGGGTTCAACCCTGGCCTCGGTCCCGCCCCGGGCCCCGTCCCCGGGCGCCGCGAGAGCGTCGAGCCCGGCGAGCAGCTCCGCCCGGCTGACGCCGATGACCACGGCCCGGTGCTCCATGGCCGTACGGGTCGTGGCCAGCGAGAACGCGATGTCCCCGGTGGCCGGGGCGGAATCCCGGGCGGCGAAGTCGCGCAGCCGGCGGGCCTGGGCGCGCAGCGCCCGGGGGGAGCGCGCGGAGAGCAGCCACGGCACGGCCACCGCCGGCGCCTCGGCCGCGCCGTCCGGCGGCGCGTCCTCCGGGGGCGCCTGCTCCAGAACCACATGCGCGTTGGTGCCACCGGCGCCGAACGCGGAGACCGCGCCCCGCCGGGGCGCGCCCGTCCCCGGCCAGGGACGGTTCCCGGTGAGCAGTTCCACCTGCCCCGCCGACCAGTCCACATACGGCGTGGGCGCGTCCAGATGCAGCAGCCCGGGCAACGTACCGTGCCGCAGGGCCTGGACCATCTTGATCAGCCCGCCGATCCCGGAGGCCGCCTGCGCGTGCCCCACGTTGGCCTTCAGCGAACCGACCAGCAGGGGACGCCCCTTGGGCCTGGCCCTGCCATAGGTGGCCAGCAGCGCCTGCGCCTCGATGGGATCGCCGAGCCTGGTCCCGGTGCCGTGCGCCTCCACGGCGTCCACCTCGGCGGCCGTCAGCCCCGCACGGTCCAGGGCCTGGCGGATCACCCGCTCCTGCGCGGGCCCGCTCGGGGCGGTGAGCCCGTTGGACGCGCCGTCCTGGTTGACCGCGCTGCCGCGCACCACCGCCAGCACCCGGTGCCCCAGCCGCCTCGCTTCGGAGAGCCGCTCCACCACCACCATGCCCACCCCCTCCGACCAGCCGATGCCGTCCGCCGCGCCGGCGAAGGGCTTGCACCGGCCGTCGGGGGAGAGCGCCCGGGCCCGGGCGGCGTCGAGATAGCCGCTGGGGTGGGCACAGAGGTACGAGGCCCCGGCGAGCGCCAGCGACGACTCCCCGGACCGCAGCGACTGCGCCGCGAGATGCAGCGCCACCAGCGAGGACGAGCAGGCCGTGTCCAGGGAGACCGCGGGCCCCTCCAGACCGAGGAGATAGGAGATCCGGCCGGACGCCATCGAGCTGAGCTTCCCCGTCACCTGGAACCCCTCGAACTCCTCGGGGCACTCCAGATCCAGATAGCTCTGCTCCACCAGCCCGGCGAAGACTCCGGTACGGCTCCCCCGGAGCGACTCGGGGTCGATGCCCGCGTGCTCCAGCGCCTCCCACGCGGTCTCCAGCAGCACCCGCTGCTGAGGGTCCATCACCAGCGCCTCCCGCGCCGGGATGCCGAAGAACGCCGCGTCGAAGAGGGTGGCCGTGTCGAGGAAGCCGCCGTGCCGGATGTAGATCCTGCCGGGCGCGGCGGGGTCCGGGTCGTAGAGGGCGTCGAGATCCCACCCCCGGTCCGTGGGGAAGCCGGAGATCGCGTCGACCCCGTCCAGGGCGAGCCGCCACAGCTCGTCCGGCCCGGCGGCGCCCGGGAACCGGCAGGACATACCGACGATCGCGACGGGCTCGTCCCGTTCCGCCTCCAGCTCCGCGACCCTCCGGCGGGACCTCTGGAGATCCGCGGTCACCCACTTGAGGTACTCGACCAGCTTCTCTTCGTTCGGCATCGGGAATCCGTCTCTTCCTGCCCTCCCGCGCCGCGCGCGGGCGCCAGGAGGTATGAGGGGGAGGGGGCTGTGGCGGGCTCTGGCCGGGGTCCCGGACTCAGCCGGTGTCACGGCCCAGTTCGCTGTCGATGAAGTCGAGGACCTCCTCGGCCGATGCCCCGGAGAGCAGGGACTCGGCGTCCTCCGGCCGTTCCTCCCCGGGCGCCGCGCCGGGGCGGTCTCGGTCGCGGAGGGGCTCCAGCCGGGTGAGGAGCACCCGCAGCCGCCCGGCGACGGCGGCCCGGTCCACACCGCCGGACCCGGCGGCCGAGAGCGCGGCCTCCAGCCCGTCGAGCCCCTCCGCGACCGAGACCCCACCGGCAGCCGGGTCCCCCGCCAGCCGGTCCAGGAGGTAATCGGTGAGGGACGCCGGTGAGGGATGGTCGAAGACCAGGGTCGCCGGCAGCGCGAGCCCGGTCTCCGCCTTCAGCCGGTTCCGCAGATCGAGCGCGGTCAGCGAGTCGAACCCCATCTCCTGGAACCGCCGTTCGGTGCGCACGGAGCCCGCGTCGCGCCGTCCGAGGACCTCGGCGACCCGCTCCCGTACCAGCCCGAGGACGATCCGGTGCCGCTCGTCACCACCGGCCCCGGACAGCTGCCGCGCGAGGGAGGGGACGGACACCGGGTCATCGGGCGGGGTCTCGGGCGGTGTCCCGGCCACGGCGGCCCGAGCGGGCGCCGGTGTACCGGTGAGCCAGTAGCGCTCGCGCTGGAAGGCATAGGTGGGCAGCCCGGTCCGGCGGGCGCCGCTGTCCGCGAAGAAGGCCGCCCAGTCGACCGGCACACCCCGGGCGTGGAGCTGTGCCACCCCGCCGACCAGGGCGGTCCGCTCGGACCTGCCGGGCCGCAGCAGCGGCAGGGTGAGGCCGTCGTCCAGGATCTCCCCGGCGAGTGCGGTCAGTACGCCACCGGGGCCGATCTCCGCACAGGTGGCCACCCGCTCCCGCGCGAGCGCGCGCACTCCGTCGTGGAAGCGGACGGTGTGGCGGATGTGGTGGGTCCAGTAGTCGGGTGAGTGGAGTTGGCGGGGGGTCGCGGGTTCTCC
>NZ_JBEOYB010000108.1:0-16335 GCF_040296845.1 Streptomyces sp. NPDC001985 | reverse complement strand
ACCCCCCCACCCACCCCGCGCCTCGCCGTTGGGGGGGGGGGGCGCGGCGGGGGGGGCGGGCCGCCCCCCGCGCGGGGGGGGGGGGGGGCGCCCCCCCCCCCCCCCCGGGCCCGCCGCGCCGGGCCGGACCGCCCGGCCGCCGACGACCGGGCCCACCGCGCCGGGGCGGCGTCATGACCGGGCTGGTGCTGGGGATCTCGGCCTTCTACCACGACAGCGCCGCCGCGCTGGTCGCCGACGGGACTCCGGTGGCGGCGGCCCAGGAGGAGCGGTTCAGCCGGCGGCGGCACGACCCGGCCTTCCCCGAGCGGGCGGTGCGCGCGTGTCTGCGCGAGGCGGGCGCGGATCTCGGCGATGTCGCGGCGGTCGCCTACTACGAGGACCCCGTCGCGAAGTTCCGCCGGGTCATGGCCACGTTCGCCGGTATCGCCCCGCACGGGTACCCGGTCTTCCGGGACCGGTTGCCGGAGTGGCTCTCCTGGCGGCTGCGAGCGGCGGCGACCGTACGCGCGCGGCTCGCCGCCCTGGACTCGGGCCCGGTGCCGGACGTCGTGTGCCGGGCGCACCACGAGTCGCACGCGGCCTCGGCGTTTCTGCCGAGCCCCCACGAGTCCGCCGCCGTGCTCTGTGTGGACGGGGTCGGCGACTGGGCCACCACCACGATCTGGCACGGCCGGGACACCGCGCTGACCAGGGTCGCGGAGATCCGGTTCCCGCACTCGCTGGGCCTGCTGTACTCCGCGTTCACCTACTTCTGCGGCTTCAAGGTGGACTCGGGCGAGTACAAGCTCATGGGGCTGGCCCCGTACGGCACACCCCGTTACGCGGACATCATCCGGGAGAAGCTGATCGATATCAGGCCGGACGGGTCGTTCCGGCTGAATCTGCGCCACTTCGCCTATCTGCGGGGCCGGGTGATGACCGGCCGGGCCTTCGAGACGCTCTTCGGCGGGGCGCGCCGGCTGCCGGAGGAGCCGCTGACCGAGCGGGAGTTCGATCTCGCGGCTTCGGTGCAGCAGGTCGTCGAGGAGGTCATGCTCCTGCTGGCCCGCACCAGCAGGCGCCTCACGGGCGAGGACCATCTGTGTCTCGCCGGCGGCGTGGCGCTGAACTGCGTGGCCAACGGGAGGATCGCCCGCGCGGGCGTCTTCGACGACCTGTGGATTCAGCCCGCGGCGGGGGACGCCGGGGGCGCGCTGGGCGCGGCGCTGGCCGTCTCGGTGGAGCGGGGCGCGGCTCGGCCGCGGCTGGAGGGCCGCCCCGACGCGATGTCCGGCGCCCTGCTCGGGCCCGCGTTCAGCGACCGGGAGATCGGGGCCCATCTCGACCGGCACGCCATCCCGTACGTCCGTCCCGGCCGGGACGCGCTCGTGGAGCAGGTCGCCGACGCGCTGGCGGACGGCCGGGTCGTGGGCTGGTTCCAGGGCCGGATGGAATTCGGGCCGCGGGCGCTGGGCGCGCGCTCGATCCTCGGAGATCCCCGCGATCCCCGGATGCAGAGCACCATGAACCTCAAAATCAAATTCCGGGAGTCCTTCCGGCCGTTCGCACCCGCCGTGGCGGCCGAGGACGCCGGGGACTGGTTCGACCTGGAGGGAAGCAGTCCGTACATGCTCCAGGTCGCGGAGGTCGCGCGCGCCCGGCGGCTGGCGGCGGCCGAGGCGCCGGACGTCCGGGGGCTCGATCTGCTCCGGGTGCCCCGTTCCACGATTCCCGCGGTCACCCATGTGGACTCGTCGGCGCGGGTGCAGACCGTGGACCGGTCCACCCACCCCGTCTTCCACGCCCTGCTCACCGCCTTCCGCGCGCGAACGGGCTGCCCGGTCCTGGTGAACACGTCCTTCAACGTACGGGGCGAGCCGATCGTCCAGTCGCCGCGGGACGCGTACGCGTGCTTCATGCGCACCGACATCGATCTGCTCGTGCTCGGCGGACATCTGCTGTTCAAGGACCGGCAGCCGGTGTGGCGGGAATCCGGGGACTGGCGCGAGGAGATCCCCCTGGACTGAACCCCCCTCGCACTCCTCCGTGCGAGGCCGCCACCCACGGTCAGGAGGACCGACGCCTATGCGGGACCTGCTGCTGTTCCCGATCTATTTCCTGGTGTTCACGCCGCTGAGCCTGCTGCTCCGGCTGTTCCACGACCCGTTGCGCCGCCGCTGGGACCCTTCGGCGGACCACTACTGGCACTACTGCCGGCCCCGGGAGGGAGTCAACGATGCAAAGCGTCCGCTCGACACGGACCCGGCCGTCCGAACAGCCGGGGCGGTCCGACCGGAGGAATCCGCCCGACCGAGCGGAGCCGCCGGAGCCGCCGGAGCCCCGGAAGCCGCCGGGGCCGCAGGACGGGCCGCGACCCGCGAATGAGGTCTACCGCTCCGCCGGAGCCCGCACCGCGGTCCTCTCCGGCATCGGATACTGGCTGCCGCCGACGGTGCTCACCAATGACGCCCTCGGCTCCCGGGTGGGCGCGTCGGCCGAGTGGCTGCGCAGCCGCACCGGCATCACCAGCCGCCATGTGGTCACCCCGGGCACGGCGACCGCGGATCTCGCGGTGGAGGCGGGGCGGCGGGCGATGGACTCGGCGGGGGTCGACCGGGTGGATCTGGTCCTGGTCGCCACCACGTCCCCGGACCGGGTCTGCCCGGCCACGGCACCCGATGTCGCCGCCCGGCTGGGCCAGTCGGAGATCGCGGCGCTCGACGTCGGTGCCGCGTGCAGCGGATTCCTCTACGGGCTCGCCGTCGCCGGTGGCATGATCGCGGGCGGTACGGCCCGGCAGGTGCTGGTCATCGGTGCCGAGACGCTGACCTCGCTTCTCGACCCCGGCGACCGGGCCACATCGGCCATCTTCGCCGACGGCGCGGGAGCGGTGGTGCTGCGCGCCGGGGCGGCCGGGGAGCAGGGCGCGATCGGGCCGGTGATCCTGGGCAGCGACGGCGCGGGCAGCGATCTGATCGAGGTGCCGTCGGGCGGGTCCCGGGACCCGGGGGACGGCGCGCCGGACGGCACCGGGGCACGCTATCTGTCGGTGTCGGGCCCGGAGGTGTTCCGGCTCGCCGTCAAGCGGATGGCCGAGGTGTCGCACCGGGCGCTCGAAGCGGTGGGGTGGGACATCGCCGAGGTCGACCGGGTGGTCGCCCACCAGGCCAACGCCCATATCCTCGCCGCCGTCGGCCGGAAGCTCGGCGTCCCGCCGGACCGGATGGCGAGCAATATCCAGCACGTGGGCAACACCTCCGCCGCGTCCATCCCGATCCTGCTGGCGCAGGACGCCGCCGACGGCCGGGTCAAACCCGGGGACCGGGTCCTCCTCACCGCGTTCGGCGGCGGGCTGACCTGGGCGGCCACCACCCTCGTATGGCCGGTGGAAGCGACCGGGGGCGGCCGGGGCGCGGCCCGCCGGACGGGCAGGGCACCAGCCGTCCGCTGAGGGGCGCGCGCCGCCACCGCCACCGCCCGCGCCCCGGGCCTCCGGGCCGACCGGCATCCGCCCTCATCCGGCCCCGCGCCGCCCGGACCCCGCGCCGGCCGGGAACCGCCCGCACCTTCCCGTACGCACCCGGTCCGCGCCACGGACCGGCCGACATCCCCTGGGAGCTGTCATGCCTACCCCTGCCGCGGTCCTGTGCGGTCTGGGCACGAGCCTTCCCGAACGCGCCGTCACCAATCGGCAGCTCATCCGTGAGAACGGTCTGGACTCCGACGAGCGGTGGATTCTGGAGCGCACGGGAATCGCCGCCCGGTATCTGGCGGACGCCCGCACCAGCACCGGCGACCTCGCCCACGCGGCGGGGCGGGCCGCGCTGGAGTCCGCGGCGGAACTGGCCGGCGGCCCGCTCCCGCCGGACATCGTGCTGCTGGCGACCACCACACCCGACCACCGCTGCCCGGCGACCGCGCCGGAGGTCGCCCACCGCCTGGGGCTCGGCGACACACCGGCACTGGATCTCTCCGCCGCCTGCGCCGGTTTCCTCTACGCGCTGACCTGCGCGCGGGCGCTCGTCACCGCTGGTCTCTACACCCGTCCCCTGGTCATCGGCGCCGAGACCTACAGCACCACCCTGATCGATCCGCACGACCGCGACACCGCGATCCTCTTCGGCGACGGAGCCGGGGCGGTGCTCGTGCGGGCCGGAGCCGCGGACGAGCCCGGTGCCCTGCTCGCCCAGGAGCTGGGCAGTGACGGTGCGCGGGCCGAGCTGATCCAGGTCCCGGCGGGCGGCTCACGGCTGCCCTTCGCGGCGCCCCGGGCCACCCCGGAGCAGTACTACTTCGCCATGAAGGGCCGCACCGTCTACTCCCAGGCGGTCCGCCGGATGACCGCTTCCTCGCTCGGGGTCCTCAGGCGGTCCGGCTGGAACACCGAGGATGTCGACGTCTTCATCAGCCACCAGGCCAACCAGCGCATCATCGACGCGGTCGCCGACCGCCTCCGCATCCCCCCGGCCCGGCGCCACGGCAATCTGCGCGAACTGGGCAACACCGCCGCCGCCTCCATCCCTCTGGCGCTCGCCGACACGGCGGCGCGGCGGCGGGCCGCCCCCGGGGCCCGGACTCTGATCACCGGCTTCGGCGGCGGGCTGGCCTGGGGTTCGCACACGCTGCTCTTCCCCGAGGCCCGACCGCTCTCCCACCCCCCGTACACCCCCGGCCCGTGCCCCGCGCGTGCCGACGACGACAAGGCACCCTCATGAGCACCCGCTTCCAGCATCTGTCCCACCGGCTCGTGGAGAAGTTCCGGGTCGACCCCGACGCCATCCGGCCGAGGGCGACCCTGTCCGATCTCGACCTGGACTCCCTCGCCATCGTGGAGCTGACGATGACCCTCCAGGACGACTGGGGCATCGACCTGGATGAGATCGAGACACCCCCGGACATGACCCTCGACGAGCTGCTGTCCACGGCGGAGACCGCGCCCGCCATGGGCGCGTGACGGCGCACCGGGCCGCGCGGCACGACTGCCCGCCCGGCCCGGGAACGACGGCCGCGCGCCACCCGTTCTCACGACGAGCCGACCGGAATCGGTGGTGATCAGCATGGTGAACAACACCCTGAGGCACGGAGCCGGGGCCCCCTCCGATCTCGGAGCCCAACTGGCGCTGGGAACGGCGAGCCGTCCCGTGGCGCGGTTCAGGGAGCGCGTCCGGACCCTGATAGCCGACCGCGTGGCGCCGCTGGTCCCGGCGAGCGAGCGGGACCGGCGCTTTCCCCGGGCGGCGATCGAGTCCTTCGGCTCCGCCGGGCTGCTGACGGAGCGGTGGGCGGGCGGTGTCCACGGCGATCTGGGGCGCTCCGTCCTCCTCTCGGAGGAGATGGGGCGGGCCGGCCTCGGCGGCATCGGTGTCGGAGTGGGCCTCCATCTGGAGGCCGCGGCCTCCCTGCTGCGGAGGTACGGCCGCGGCGGGTACGCCGAGGAGGTGCTGCGCCAGGCGCTGGCCGGCGAGAGCGTGTGCTGTGTCGCGACCTCCGAGCAGCGGGTGGGATCGGATCTCTCCGCCGTCGCCACCGAACTGACCAGGGAGGGCGCCGGCTGGCGGGTGCA
Source organism: Streptomyces sp. NPDC001985 (assembly GCF_040296845.1). Classification (NCBI taxonomy): domain Bacteria; kingdom Bacillati; phylum Actinomycetota; class Actinomycetes; order Kitasatosporales; family Streptomycetaceae; genus Streptomyces; species Streptomyces sp. NPDC001985. The sequence goes on along the minus strand of NZ_JBEOYB010000108.1, from coordinate 10,790 downwards.
CGGCGTCAAGTGGTTCGTCTCCCCGGGCGCCGCCGCCGACTTCGCCCTGGTGCTCTGCCGGGGCCCCGGGGGCCCCGCGATCGTGATCGTCCCCCGCGACGGACTGACCCTGCTCCACCGCTGGCCGACCACCGGCATGCGCAGCCTGGAGACCTCCCGGCTCGCCGTCGACGCGCTCGTGCCCGACGAGGCCGTCCTGGTCCGCCCGGGCTCCGGGCTGACCGCGATGGGCCAGGGCCTGCTGTACGAACGCCTCTCGCTGGCCGCCCAGGTCATCGGCGTGCTGGAACTGTCGCTGGGGCTGACCGTCACCCATCTCAAGCGGCGCCGGCAGTTCGGCGTTCCGCTCCACCGCCACCAGGCCCTCCGGCTGCGGGTCGCGGATCTGCACGCGCAGGCGCTGATCGCCCGGCGGGGCCTGTACGGAACCGTGACGGAGATGGCCTCGGGCGGCCGGGTGCCGATGGCGGAGATCGCCGCGCTGAAGGTGACCATCGCCCGCCTCGGCGAGCGGGTGACGGGCGAGTGCATGCACCTCTTCGGGGGGCGGGGATACGTCGAGGAGGCGACACCGCTGGAGCGTCTGTGGCGGGATTTCAAGGTGAGCCGGATGGGCGGCGGGAGCGACGAGATGATGTGGGAACTGGTGGCGACGGCGTTCCGGCCCGACCACGCGCTGTACGAGCGGTGGATCGAGGACTGACCCCGTGGCCGGCCCCGCGGTCCGGGGCCGGCCGGGGACCGGCGGCGGTCAGAGGCGGCTGCCGGCCGACGCCCGGTCGGTGACCAGCACTCCGACCGTGCACAGCAGGACCAGGACGGCTCCGGCCGCGGCGACCGCGCCCCCGAAGGCGCGCCCGGCCAGCAGCAGGACGCAGGTGGACAGGAGCGGGGTGGCGTAGCCCAGGGGGGCGAGACGGCCGCGGCTGCGTGTCATGCCCACGCTCCAGAGGAGGTATCCGGCGGCGCAGGGCCCGAGGCCGACGTACACCATGGCCCACCACGCCGTGGTGGGGGTCCAGTCCGCGCCGGTGGCCAGGGCGATGGCGAGGGAGGAACAGCAGGCGGCGGCCCCGCCGATGAGCATCACACGCCGGGCCGGTACTCGGGTGCGTCCGACACCGAGCGTGTAGAACGCCATGAACAGGGCGGACAGCAGAGCGGACCCGTACCCCAGCGGGCTGCCCGAGGGGCCGTCACCGCCCTGGGCCAGGGTCATCATCGCGACCCCGGCGAAGCCGGCCAGGGCGAGGACCAGGTGCGTCGCGGTGCTTCTGCTCCGCACGGTCACCGCGAGCCAGACCGCGGCGAACATGGGCCATCCGTAGGCGATGATGTTGGCTTCCACGATGGGCGCGTGGGCGAATCCGATGTACTGGAAGGTCATGGTGCCGCCGAAGCCCAGGACACCGACCCAGCAGGCGTGGTGCCACTCCTGCCGGGTGAGGGCGGGGGCCGGCGGGCCGGCGGCGGACGGCGGCGGGCGGCGCCGGGAGCGCGTCCGGGTCACCGCCTCGGCGGCGCCCAGGGCGAGGGTGCAGGAGACGAATTGCAGGAGCAGCACGATGCCCAGGTCCAGGGTGGCGAGGGCGGAGGAGCCGGCCAGCGCGTTGGTGGACCAGAAGGCGATGCCGCCGAACGCGAAGGCGGCGGCGCCGCCCGTGCGCCGGTGGCGTGCTCCCGGCGTATCGGTGCCCGGCCGGGCGGAGCTGTCCGGCCGGGCACGGGGGACGGGCCGGCTCACGCGGCCGTCCGTGCGGCCAGATAGGCCGGCAGCTGGCGTTCGCGCACATCGGCGACGTACTCCTCGACCCACGCGAAGTCCGGGTTGTCGGCGGCGAGGTAGTACATCGGGTTGTTCTCGATGTAGGGGTGGGTCACCGACCGGAGATTCATGGTGAGGGTGATCCGCGTCCCCGCGGTCATGGGTTCCGTGCGGTGCGCGACCCGCATGAGCTGGCCGAACATACTGCTTCCGACCTTGTGCTGAAGATGGATCAGCCGGTCCCTCGGCAGGGTTCCGCCCTTCTGGACGACCGCCATGGCGGCCTCGAAGTCGCCCTGGTAGAGCTCCAGCCGGCCGCCGACCGCGCCGTCCACCTCCAGCGCGACCAGTTCGGTCACCGGCGGGCCGTCACCGTGCCAGTCCACGGTGCCGTCCTCGGGGCCCATGAAGGTGAGCGCGGTGCTGATCACCCGGTGGGGGTAGGGCTCCAGCTCCGCGCCGGCGAATTCGCTGAGCTGCTCGATCCGTCCGGGCCAGTGCACCAGCTCCTTGATCTCGGGGATGAGGCTCTGCGCGTTCCGGACGAAGCGCAGATTCAGATGGAGGTCGGCGCTCTGCTCCTCCTTGATGTCGAGCGCCTTGCGCCTGATCGTCTCCAGGAGGTCGGCGGGGTAGTCGTGCCGCAGTTGCATGACGCCCAGATCGCTGATCTTCCAGTGCTCGTCCTTGCCGAGCAGGGTGGGGCGGTCGATGGCGTACTCGGATCGCATACGACTCCTTCGGTGGGGGTCAGCCGGAGTGGTCCAGGCAGATGACGGCGGTCAGGGAGTGGCCGACGCCGAGGCCGGGAGCGAGCCTGTGCTCGACGGTGCGCAGGGCGTGGGCCAGCGAGCGGGCGCGGGCCGCGGGGACGTACTCCGCGCCCCGGCACCAGCGGGCGATCTCGCCGTCCCATTGCGGGGCGAACCGGCGGTGAAAGGCGGCGACGGCCTGGGGCGCCTCGCGGACACCGGCCGGGAAGCGCAGTTCGCGGGCGGCGACGGTGTCGTCGCCGGCCTCCAGACGGTTGATCAGCTCGCGGTAGGGGGCGAGGCCGGGATGGTACTGGCGGGTGCTGGTGTGGCGGCCGACCATGACGGACCGGTCGTGGAAGGACACCTTCTGGAAGCTGCTCCCGGCCCGGCGCATGGCCTGGGCGACACAGGTCAGGAGCGACTGGGAGTCCCAGAACGACATGGGTGTGCCGGCACTGGGCCGGCCGCTGTTGAAGAAACTCATCCGGTACTCGCGCCGTGTGCTCTCCCAGTACGGTTCCCATTCCAGGGAGTACCTTCCCAGAACATCGACGACCACCGTGGAACGGCTCCGGTTGCGGCGCACGGCGCGGAAAATCGCGGAGAGGGTCTCGGTCATCTCATCGGACCGCAGATGGGAGTACGGGACCCCGCAGGAGAAGTAGACATCGGCCGGTTCCTCCGGCAGGTCGCACCGCATGTCGCCCTCGATGAAACGGGTGCCGGAGCGGCCGTCGAACTGCGCCCGGGCGAGGCGCAGCAACCTGGCGTCCAGGTCGAGTCCGGTGTACCGGAGGGTGCGCGAGGCCGCCCGGGCGAGCGGCAGCATGAGGCGCAGCCCCTCGGCCGTGCCGCAGCCGATGTCCACCACCCGGAGGTCGCCGCGCGCCGGCGCGTACTGGAACGCCTCGCCGATGATCCGCGCCGTGACCGGCTCCTCCCATAATATTTTGACCGCGTCTCTGCGGGACGCCGACGTGTAATGGTCCTGTGCCGCGGCATAGACGTCTTCCCGTGTTCCGGTCACCTGTGGCCACTCCTGTCCGCCGGCTTCTTGACGCTCACTCAGGATTCGTGTGCCACAGGGTGCCGACAACACGCCGCCCCTTTCGGGCCAGACGCAGAATGAGCCCCTCCGCTTGTGGCCGTCGCGAAACCGGCGGAATGCGGAGGAGTCCTGACCAGGTGGCCCCGGTGGAGACCCGGCCGCACGGGACCGCGCACATGGCCGAAACCGCCGACGGCTGCGCGCACCAGACCCCACAGAGGAAACAGCGGCACCACGGTGGTGGCCGGGCCCGGCCCCTGTCCGGAGCGGTTCAGCCGTGGAGGCGCGTCACCGGCCGCCGCCGGAGCCGGCGGGCGGGTCGGCGAGGACGCCCCGGAGGAGGCCGGTGGCCTGGCCCACCTCGATGAGATAGCCGTCGGGGTCCCGGAGATAGCAGCGCAGCTCGGCCTTGCGGTCGATGGGCGGGGTGAGGAACTCCGCGCCCCTCTCGCTCCACCGCCGGTGGACGGCGCCGATGTCGGCGACCCGGATGTTGAGGAAGCTCGTGGCGGTGGCCGGATCGGCGGGCGGGCGGAGCGTGATCCCGGGCTTGTCCGGTGTGGGGCCGCCGCCGGGGTTCATGATGAGCCAGCTGTTGGCGAGCCGGATGATGCAGGGGTTCTCGGCGAGGACCACCTCGCCGCCGAGGACATCGGTGTAGAACGCCCGGGAGCGGGGCACATCGGCCACGGTCAGGAAGTGGGTGAGAAGGATTCCGGCGTCGGGGGCCGGGAGGTCTTCGCGTCGCATGTCAGCTACCCGGCGTTCCGGACAGCCGTGGCGGCGGGTGGCCGGCGGGTGCCGGAGCGGAGTCGCGGGGCTCCGGCGGACCTGCGGCCGGGGCCTGGTGGTGCGGGGTGCCGTGCATCGGGCCGCCTCCAGAGCCTCCAGAGGATGGGTCGGGCATTACTCTCATCATGGACCCGCGCCGGCCGGGGCGAAAGCCGGAGCCGCCCGGGCGGCCGGGGACCGCGCCCGGGGGGCCGATCGCGCCCACTCCCTTCCTCACCACAGGGCCGCCGGATCAACTAAAATCACGGCTTCGTAGAACGTGCTTTCCAGCGGCCGGGGGGACCGGACCGGGCGCCGCCGGATGACGAGGACGACACGGGGCGGCGGATGTGCGCCCCGAACTCGCCCCCGCACCCCGGCGGATGAGCGCTCTCGTGGACAGCCGAGAAGAAAGTCGGGGCAGGTGTTGGAGGTTGGGGAGCCGTCCCGCCACGCGAGGCGCCACCGCACGGCGGAGCCGTTCCGCACGGCGACGCACCACCGCACGGAGGGGCAGTGCCGCACGGAGGGGTACTCGCCACAGGAGATCTCCGGCCGCCCTCCCGGCACCGGAGCCCTCTCCACCGCCGATCCGGGGCCGCCCGCCCGCACCGCGCTCGGCTGACAACACCCCCCGCCCCACCGGGCGGACACCTCCCCGTACCGGCCGGCGACCACCGCCGCCGCCGTGCCCCGGACAGAGAACCGGACCGGCGCTGCCCGCACCCACTCCCTGGAGACCACCGATGCACCCCGATCGCAGCCCTGCCGGCAGGCGCCCATGACCAACCTGCCCTTCTTCCTCGGCGCATCCCTGCTGGTCCTCGCGGGCCTGCTGAAGGTCCCCGCACTGATACGGGCCCGGCGGAGCAGCGAGTGGCGGCTGCTCGCCTCCGTGTGCGCGCTGCTGCTCACCGGCGCCCTCGTGCTCGTCCTGGCCGCCCCCGGCAACATCGCGTTCTTCAACCGCTGGACGGGTGTCACCAATGTCTCGGCACCGCTGGTCTACAGCGTGCTGACCGCGTTCTCCGCGGTGAGTGTGGTGCTCATCCTCGTCTGGCGGAACGTACCGCCGGGCGGGTCGGCGCTGACCCCGCGCCGCTGTCTGATCCTCTACAGCGCGATCACGGTGGCCATCATCGGCCTCTTCATCGCGGGCGACACCCCGGTGGAGCGGCTGTACGACTTCGACACCTACTACGCCAACACCCCGTACATCCGCGAGATGATCGTGCTGTATCTGCTCGCGCACGGATTCGCCTCGACCGTGATGGTCGTCCTCTGTCTGCGCTGGGCCGGGGCCGTCGACGGGCTGCTGCGGCTCGGGCTGCGCCTGCTGGTCGTCGGATACGGGCTCGACCTCGGGTACGACGTGGTCAAGGGGTGTGCCGTGATCGCGCGCTGGGCCGGCGGGGACTGGGACACCCTCAGCACCGATGTGGCCCCGGCGCTGGCCCTGCTGGCCACGCTGATGGTCGCCACCGGCTTCATCCTCCCTTTCGTGGGACCGCGGCTGCGCTCCTCCGCCTCGGCCTACCGGCGCTGGCGCCGGATGGCCCCTCTCTACCGCACCGTGGTCCCGCGCGCCGAGAAGGCGCCGACTCCGGCCCCGCTGGCGGGTCTCGCGCCCGAACTGCGCATGACACAGCGCGAGGTGGCGATCCACGACGCGATGCTCTGTCTGCGGCCGTTCATGGACCCCTCGGTCCGGGAGGCCGTACGGGCACGGGCCGCGGACCACGGACCCCACTCCGAACTGGAGGCCATGGCCGCGATGGTGGCGGTCGCCGCCGACACCGCATCGCTCCACCACGAGGCCCGCGCCCGGGCCCTGGCCGAGGCGACGGCGCGCGGAGCGCTCGACGCGGAGGAGGAGGCGGACACGGCGGCCCGCCGGGCGGTGATCCGGGCGGGGCGGTACATGGCCACCTCCGACTCCCATCCGTACAACGAACTTCCCGACCTCGCCCGGCTGTCCGTCACACTCAGCCGGTCCGCCGCGGTCAGGTCGGCCCGTCACGCCCTGGTGGCACCCGGCGCCTGAGCGCGCAGCCGGCCGCGCCGCCGGTCCCTCCGGGGCCGCTTGTTCCCACCCTTCCCTCCCATCCAGCCAAGGAGCAGTCGCCTTGAGCCACTCTGCCTACACGAGTCAGTTCGTCGATGTCCCCGGCGGGCGCATCCATGTCGTCGAGCACGGCGAAGGACCCCTGGTCGTCCTGGTCCACGGCTTCCCCGAGTCCTGGTACTCCTGGCGCCACCAGATTCCGGCGCTCGCGGCGGCCGGGTACCGGGTCGCCGCGATCGATGTCCGGGGACACGGGCGCTCGTTCAGGCCCGAGGCGCGGGAGGAGTACGGCATCCTGCACCTGGTGTCGGATGTCGTGGGCGTCATCGGCGCGCTCGGCGGCACGGAGCCCGCGGTGGTCGTCGGCCACGACTGGGGGTCGGCCACCGCCGCGCACACCGCCCTGTTCCGTCCGGACCTGGTGCGTGCCGTCGGGCTGATGAGCGTGCCCTACGCCCCGCGCGACGAGCACATCCCCTCGGTGGCCTTCGCGTCACTGGCGCCGGAGGGGACCGAGTTCTACATGAGCTACTTCCGGCGGCCGGGCCCGGCCGAGGCGGAGATCGAGGAGGACACCCGCGCCTGGCTGCGCGGCTTCTACTCCGCGCTGTCCGCCGGGACGGGCGACATGGGCGTCTTCCTGGTCCCCGAGGGCCGGCGGATGCGCGACGCGTTCCCCGCCGCGACCCCGGGGTGGCTCACCGACGAGGTACTGGACCGCTGTCTGGCCGAAATGGGGGACGGCGCGGTGACCCCGGCCCTGAACCGGTACCGGTGCATGGACAGCGACTGGTCCCTCACCGGGGCCTGGGCGGGTCTGCCGGTCCGCCGGCCCGCGCTGTACATAGGCGGGGACCAGGACGCTCCGACCCGGTGGATGGAGGCGGCGATCCGCGCCTTCCCGCGGACGCTGCCCGGTGCCCGCACCCACATCCTGGAGGAGTGCGGACACTGGATGCCGCAGGAGAAGCCGGATGAGGTCAATGAGCTGCTGATCGACTGGCTCAACTCGCTTCCGGAGCACACGGGGTGACGGTGCGGCACCGCTGACCCGCCGGGACCGCACACGCCCGGATCGGCCGCTCCGGCGGCGGCCGATCCGGCCCGGCCCGGACTCCGGACACCCATCAGAATCAGCCATTCACCGGCCGCTTCCCCGCCCGACAGGGCGGAGTCGCGGGGGCCCGCGTCCGAAAGTCGATCTTGTCGCGACACTATGCGGCCCGCATGCTTCCTGACATGGCTTGACAGGCCCATGACCACGCATGAGGTGATGGGACCGCACTCGGACGCATGTCCGGGCCCACCCCACATGGGCCCGCCCCCCACAGCGAGGAAACTGAGTTGAGCGACACACGCCGGCCCCGCCCCGGCCGCACCGAGGAACGGACACCGCCGCCGGCGGCCGTCCCCGTGCCCACCGCCCGCGCTCCGCACACCGGCCGGGAGCGGCACCACCACCGCGCCGCCCGTACCGTGCGGTGATCCGGAGGCGAACACCCGAGGACGCCGGACCCGCGCGCTCCTGAACCGAACCGCTCCCGCGGCGGTTCGCCGGGCGCCGCTCCGACGCGGCCCCGGCCCGCGCGCGCTCCGACCCCCTCCGGGCACCCCGCCCCTCCCCGGCACCCCCGGCTCCTCCCCCGGCGCCGCGTGCCCCGACCGCTCCGTGCCGCGCGTGCCCCGACCGCGCGTGCCCGGTGCGGACGAGCGGACCCGTCCCCGTGGCGGCGGGGCGGCACCACGGGTGCCGCCCCGCCCTCGCGCGCCCGGCCCGTCGCCGGGGGCGGCTCCGCGCCCATCGCATCGCACTCATGGAAGGAACAGCACCGTGTCCACGAGACTCCCCCTGGGGCCCGCGACGACCCCGTCCGTCGCGATCAGCCGCCCCGCCGTCGTCGTGCCCGAGCACGTGGTGACCCAGGACGAGATCGTCACCGCGCTCGGCGAACTGTTCGCCGGCGTCCCCCACGTCGAGCGCGGGCTCGATCTGATGCGCAGCACGACGGTGGAGACCCGGAGCATGGTGGCCGGGCTCCGGGAGACGCTCTCCGCGCGCCCCTTCGGCGTCCGGAACGACTCCTACACCGAGGAGGTCGTCCGGCTCGGCTCGGAGGCCGCCCGGCGGGCGCTCGACACCGCGGGCGTCGCCGCGACGGAGATCGACTACTTCGTGTTCGTCTCCTGCACGGGGTACGCGCTGCCCGGTCCGGACGCGTACATCGCCCAGGAGATCGGCTGCCGCCCGACGACGCGCCGCACCCCGATCCAGCAGCTCGGCTGCGCGGCGGGCGTCTCCGCGCTGGCCGAGGCGTTCCACTTCGTCCGGGCCTACCCGGACGCCACGGTGCTGGTGGTCGCCGCGGAGCTGAGCTCGCTGTCGTTCCAGCCGGGTGAGCACACCCTCAGCGACTTCATCTCCAACGGGATCTTCGGCGACGGCGCGGCGGCCGCCGTGCTGCGCCGTGCGACCCCCTCGGCGACGGGGTTCCACATATGGGGCTCCCGGCAGCACCTCCTCCCCGCGTCGCAGTCCGTGATAGCGGGACGCACCAGCGAGCGGGGATTCCACTTCAGAACCGATCCACGGGTCCGCGGCACGGTGCCGAAGGTGATTCCCGAGATCGAGTCCTTCCTGGCCGAGTTCGGCTGCAAGCCCAGCTCCCTGGGCTTCTGTGTCTCCCACACCGGCGGCCCCCTGATCATGGACGGGGTCGAGCAGGGGCTGTCGCTCCCTCCCGGGACCCTGCGGCACAGCCGCGCGAGCATGGCCGAGCTGGGCAACACATCGAGTGTCTCCGTCCTCGACGTGCTGCGGCGCCATCACGACAACGGCTCTCCCGAGCACGGATCGCCCGGGCTCATTGTCGCGTTCGGGCCGGGATTCACCACGGAGATCATCGCGGGGGCGTGGAACGACGCGGCGTCGGCGGCTGCGCCGGGCCGGTGACCGGGGGCACTGTCAGTCCCGGCTGAGACGATCGGCGGATGACGGACACCACTGCCATCACCGCGTACTGGGACGCCGCGGCGGCCCGCTTCGACGAGGAGCCGGACCACGGCCTGTGGGCCCCGGGGACCCACGCCGCCTGGGCGGGGCGTCTCGCCTCCTGGCTGCCGCCGGGGCCGGCCGATGTCCTCGACGCGGGCTGTGGCACCGGTTCGCTGTCACGGCTGCCGGCCGGGGCCGGGCACCGGGTGACCGGTGTGGACCTCTCGCCGCGGATGGTGGAGCGCGCCCGGGCGAAGCTGGCGGCGGCCGGTCTGCGGGCGGATTTCCTGGTCGGTGACGCCGCCGATCCGCCCACCGGCGGCCGGCGGTTCGATGTCCTGCTCGCCCGGCACCTGATGTGGACGCTCCCCGACCCCCAGAGCGCTCTTCGGGAGTGGACCGCCCGGCTGCGCCCCGGCGGCACCCTGGTCCTCGTGGAGGGCCGCTGGCGCGAGTCCGGCGACCAGCGCGCGACGCCGTACGCGGCGGGGGCGAAGGCCCTGCCCTGGGCCGGCGGCATCGGCGCGGACGACCTGGCCGCCGCCGTGCGCCCGTTCGTCACCGGGCTGCGCGTCGAACCCCTGAGCGGCGAGGCCGCCCTGTGGGGCCGTCCGGTCGACGACGAACGCTATGCCGTGGTCGCCACGGCCGGTCCGTGACCGCCGGCTCCGCCGCGACCGCGCCGCCCGCCGGAGCCCGGGGCTCCGGGCGGGCGGCGGGCGGCGGGCCGTGCGACGTCTCCCGCCGGTACGCGGGGTGGTGCCGCGTCAGGAGGGAACGATGTTCTCCGCCTGCGGGCCCTTCTGACCCTGCGTGACCTCGAACGTGACCTTCTGGCCCTCGGTCAGCTCACGGTAGCCCTGGGTGGCGATGTTGCTGTAGTGCGCGAAGACGTCCGGGCCTCCGCCGTCCTGCTCAATGAAGCCGAACCCCTTCTCCGAGTTGAACCACTTCACGGTGCCAGTTGCCATGTGCTGTCTCCTGCTCGGTGCGCCGGCCGCACCCCTTGGGGGGTGCGCGCCGCGCGAGGTTGTCGGCCGCATGTTCCCGCCGTGAGGCGGGTTTCCACGAGGCACTCGTTACGGCGCGCCGCTCGGAACGGTCCGGGGGACTGTTCTGAGCTGCGCACCTAACGGAAGGTACGAGGCTGGACACCTACCGCGATACGGAGAACCAAGCCACCCATCGGCGGAACTGGCCGAAAACCGCCCATCGATGGCTCCGGGGCCGGTCGGACGGGCACGCCGGACGGGCCCTGGTGCCGTACACCACCAGGGCCCGAAGAGATCTCCGCCCCCTCCGCCGGCCGCCTGGGTCGTCTCTTTCGGATCGTGCCGGGGCTCGCGAGCCCCCGCCCCCCCCCCACCCCCCGTTTAGTAAGTACCCCGCCGGCC
>NZ_JBEOYB010000107.1:0-16425 GCF_040296845.1 Streptomyces sp. NPDC001985 | reverse complement strand
TCTAGGCACCTGGGTTCACTGCGGGGGGCCCGGCCCCGGGCGCCCCGCCCACCCCTTCGCTACCAGGTGATCAGGGCGTAACCCGGGCTTCCCTGAGCGCCGATGACGCCGGAGGCCCCGGCAGTGCCGGAGGCCCCGGGGGTCTGGTCGGAGCCGCGCGGGGTGTCGCCGTTGCCACCCCGGCCGCCGTTGCCCCCGTTGCCGCCCCGACCGCCTGTGCCGCCGGTCGCGACACCGGGGGGCGGGGTGACCGCCCCGGCTGCTGCCGCGCCGCCCGCACCGCCCGCGCCCCCCGCGCCGCCGGTGCGGCCGTCGCCCCCGGTACCGCCCCGGCCGACGGACCCCTGCCCACCGGGGCTGCCCGCGTTGCCTGCCGCACCGGAGTTCCCGTTGGCGGGGGCTCCGCCCCGGGAGGCGGTCACGCCGCTCCCGCCCCGGCACCCGCCTTGGCGCCCAAGGGGAGCCGTTCCACCGCCCGCTCCGCCCACCCGCGCCTGGCCGCCCCCTCCGGCCGAACCGCCGGTCTGCCCCAGCTTGCCGTTCTCCCCGCCGCCTCCGCCGCCTCCGCCAGCACCGCCTCGCGCCACGGCACTGGTACCTGATCCGCCGCTGTATGCGGTCAGACCGCTGGTCCCACCCACCAGGCGGACCGCAGTCAAACCGGTACTGCCGGTAGTGGACGCGTCCGCGTCGCCGCCGCCCGCACCCGCCAGGCCGGGTTGCCCGCTCAGGAGCAGACTCCCGCCGGCCCCGCCGCCTCCTGCGCCGCCTCCGTTGCCGGGAGCGCCCGCACCCGCGCCAGGCATGATGAAGACATTCACCCTCGATCCGGGGGCCACTGCGAACGTGCAGGTCACATAGCCACCGGCGCCGCCACCGCCTCCGCCTCCACCCACCGGCGAGGGGACAAGCACGGGACTCTCTCCGCCGCCTCCGCCTCCGCCGGCACCACCCGCCCCCGAGCCACCGGGGCCACCGGCGCCCCACGCGAACACCTGAATCCGGGTAACACCCGAAGGCACCGTGAACGTGCCCGACGAGGTGAACCCCTGCTGGCCGGCCAACAGCGCCACGGGCGCGGGCGCCGCCCCTGCGGGCCCGCCCAGCAGCGCCGACGCAGTGGCCACCACCACGGACGCGGCACCCACCGCGGACCACCGGACCCGACGACGGGCGGAAGATGACGATGTCAACATCACAGGATCGATCCCTCCCTCTGAGGATGCCGCGCCGGAGCGCCACGGCCGGCACAAGGGAACACACCCGCTCCGGGCAGGCCTCGCCGACCGCACGCACCCCCGGACCGACCTGGAGAAGAACCTGGAACACGGGCACTCCGCACGGCGTACTACCACCGGATCTGCCCCCGCCGCCATATCTCTCCAACACCAATCAGCCGAATCCACCCGAACCGGTGACTCGTCATGAAAAGAGGTCATCATGTGAATCCCCCGGCCTCGCGCCGGACATCGAGCAGGAACCGGAGCCGCTCTCGCCCCCGTCAACCGACCCCGCCCCGATGTGTCGAGGTCATTGGCCTCCGGCCTGCCCGGCCTCCCCGGGGCACGGACGTCCCGGCCCGGGAGGATCACCACAACTCCCCCCCAACTCGCGGAGCGCAGGGAGAATTTACATCTCCTCCGCTCCGGCCGGTCCCGGCCCGGCTTGGCGGCGAGACCGTGGCCAACGGCGTGTCCTGGCCCCGGGGCAACTCCCGCGTGTGTCAGATGACGACCGCCCGCGAGGCCACCGCGTTCGTGAACTCGAACTGGCCAACTCGCCTGGGTGCTCGCCGGACGTGGGGGCGGCCCTCGTCTGATCATGTACTCCAACCAAGGTGTCGTGTCAGACTTCCACGCATGTCAGTTCGATATCCGCGCCCCCTGCGTCCTGGTGACCGCATCGGCATCACCTCTCCCTCGAGCGGGGTCCCGAACGAGCTTCGCAAGCGCCTCGACGTGGCGATTCACGATGTAGAGGCCCGGGGATACGAGGTGGTTGTTGGCCGCTGCATGGACGGTGCCGGCCATGTCAGCGCCCCCGCGGCCGATCGCGCGAGAGAGCTGATGTCGATGCTGACGGATCCCGGCATCAGAGCCGTGGTGCCGCCGTGGGGTGGGGAGACGGCGATCGACCTGCTGCCGCTGCTGGACTGGGACCGGCTGCGTGATGCCGAGCCGACTTGGCTTGTCGGGTTCTCTGACATGTCGACCATCATCACGCCACTGACCCTTCTCGCCGGGACGGCGACCGTGCACGGCAACAACCTCATGGACACGCCTTACCGGGCGCCGGAGGGACTGTTGTCATGGCTCGATATTGCCGCTGCCCCGCGGGGGCATCGGTTCACGCAGGCCTCGCCGAACCGCTACCGAGCCACCGGCTGGGACGATTACCGTGCCCACCCGGAGGTGCGCGAGTACACGCTCGATACGCCCGGCAGGTGGACCCGGCTGGACGGCGAGGGGGATGTCGAAGCCGAGGGGCGTCTGATCGGGGGCTGTATCGAGATGCTGTGCAACCTCACGGGAACGGCCTACCTCGATGCTTCAGCCTTCGCGCAGGCCGAGTCTCCGGAAGGTCTCCTCGTGTATGTCGAGGCAGGAGGCGACGACGCCTTCGCCATCTGCAGGAACTTGCACGGGATGAGGCTGGCCGGCTTCTTCGACACGGCGAACGCGGTCCTCGTCGCCCGGACGTCGGCACCCGGCGCCGACTCGCTCACCCAGCACCAAGCCGTGCTCGACGCACTCGGCCCCTTGAACGTTCCGATCATCGCTGATGTTGAATGCGGTCATGTCCCGCCGTACCTGCCCATCGTCAACGGAGCACGCGGCCGGGTCGTACACACCTCGACTCGCAGCGAGTTGATCCAGACACTGGACTGATGCCCCAGGCCAGGTCGTAGATGGCTGCGATGTCGACTCTTGTTCTTCATGGTCCGAGTTGGTTTCGTTCGGTGATGCTTTCCGGTGTCGCTTTGCGGTCTTGCCCACGTCGTAGCGGGTGGCGGGCTGTCCGTTCTTCGATCCGACGGGTTGTCCGGGGCCCGATCGCGAGGGTTTCGGTGCACGGGCGGGACAGGCGAGATACGGGCGGAGGTTCCTGAACCCCCGGCGGACGCGAGCCGGAGTGAGCCGGCCGGGCCCGGCGGGCTTCTCCCCCGGCCGTCGCAGGTCGGCGGCGGCTGGGCGGAGGAGGCGGAGCTGGGCGCGGGCGGCGATGACGATCCGCGTCCGGCGGTCGCCGGCCTCGGGGCTGCGGAGCTTGGGGCGGGTCCAGCCGAGGGTCTGTTTCATCAGCCGGAAGGTGTGCTCCAGGTCGAACCCTCGCAGGAACGCCTGCCATCGGACATCGACGTCCTCGCTGCTCAGGACGGTGGCGGATGACCACAGCCAGACCGGCAGCGGGTCTCCGCCGCCGGGCAGGCGGTCGACCTGGAGGCGGATGAGGGTGCCCTCGATGACCGGCAGGGGGCCGGTGTGGTCGATCCACGCCGAGCGGGTGGTCAGCCTCGGGTGGATGCGGTCCCAGGCGGTTGCCTGGGCGGTTCCGTACCGGTCGGTGACCTGCACCGTGGCCGTGTCGGGTTCGCCCCAGGTCCTGGGCTGGGCGAAGCGGAACTCCTTGCCGTGCTCGGGCGGGTGGCCGCCACGGGGGTGGGCCCGGGAGAACTCCTCGCGGGAGGGCGCCGGGCGGCGCATGACCCGGTCCGCGCGCATCCGACCGAGGACCTCGACCGGCAGACCGTGCAGGAGGTGGGCCATGCGCGGGCGCGTCGTATCCCGCGTCGAAGACGATGGGAATGTTCCGGTCGCCCCTGTGCCAGCGGCCCATCTCGATCAGGTCGGTGACCACCCGGCGGACCTGGGCGGCGGTGACCTCAGCGACATCGTCGGCAGGTCCCAGGCGGACAGCGTCCAGGAGCTGGCACCAGGACGTCCGGCCCGATTCGAGAGCGGCGACGAAGGAGCAGGGCCAGCCGGGTACGAGCTGATCCGAGGACCGGCCGCTGCGTCCGTAGACGTGGCGCAGAAGAGGCGGTCCGCGCTGGTGGGGGCGTCGGGGCGGAGCCAGTGGCTGATGTCGGCGGCGAGGACCAGGCGCCCGTCGGCGGCCTGGGGCATGGGCAGGCCGGCCAGGACCTGCCGCAACCTCGGCACGTCGATGGTCCCGTTGTTCAGCGCGTCGTAGAGGGCGCCGTGCCCGCGCCGGTGCTCGGCCACCAGCGTCAGATCCACCGGCGTCCTCACCGCGCCGTCCGCACACGGCAACGCGTCGGTGAGCTCGAACAGCTCGTCCCCGCGCGGCCAGGCAGTCGAACAGATCGTCCCGGAAGCGTGACGCCTTCGCGAACACTTCCCCGGAACCGCTATCAGACAGCAGACTCACTTCACGGCCTTCGTCTTGATCGGTGCACCTTGGTCGGAGCACATGATCAGACGAAGGCCGCCCCCACGTCCGGCGAACACCCAGGTGAGCTGATCAGTTCGAGGCTGAATTCGACCTCAGGCCCTCAAGAACAAGCGGAGCCGGGTGGGAGAGTGCGGAAGTCAGCGAGCGTCTTTCACCGGGGTGCTGCTGCGTCCACGGCGCCGGCCGCTGAGCTCGGCGTCCAGCGTCTGCTGGGCATCGCGCATGGCCTCGGCGTACACGGGATTCCGCAACCGCTCCCACATCTCACTTTCCGAGAGGTCTTCCACGTGGCTGGTGACCCACCAGATGTTGCCGAAGGGGTCCTTGATGCGTCCGCCTCGCTGCCCGAACGCGTCATCGGCCGGGGAAGTGACGAGCCGGCCTCCGGCTTCGAGGGCCTGCGCGAGCGTCTTGTCCACGTCGGCCACGAACACGTTCAGCAGACTCGGCATGGCAGGCCAGTCGGCGTGTCGGTCGAAGGCCATCACCACGGTGTCGCCGACCCGGATCTCGGCGTGCCCGATCAAGCCGTCCTCGGTCACCACCCGTGACAGTTCCTCCCCGCCGAACACCTGGGTGACGAAGTCGAGGAACCCTCCTGTGTCATCGGTGACCACCCAGGGCGCGATGGTCGTGTAACCCTGCGGGGCGGCGTTGATGGTGGTCGGCTCAGGCATCTCGGTCCCTTCGAAGGCGTCTGCTGCCAGCAACCTAGAGGCCATCTAGGCCAATGTTTGGCCTAGAACCAAAGTCCTCTCAGCCAGGTCAGCTTGGGACCACACAGACCGACTCGCACCCCTCAGGGCAGGGTGCGCAGGGTGCGCTGCGGCCAGAGGTTTCGAGACCAGAGGTTAACGAGCAAGCTGAGCTTGTCCTACTGGCCAGCCGTCTGGCCTGGCTGATGAAGACGGCGTGCGGCAGAGCACTGCGGAGTGAGCATGCGGGACGGCCCGTCCCGGACCAGATGTGACGGAGACGAGATCCGCTTCGTACCCGGCGCCGGCGAGGACCTCGGCAGGGGGCACATGTGGGTCATCGGTGACGACGGCGATCACTGGTCCGGAACGGTGGGTGCTCTCGATGAGGTGCTCCGAGTCATGGATCACCAGCGCCGGGCAGTCGAACGGGAGGCGACTGCTGGTGGTGCTGGGAGATGGCATCATCGTTCGCACCGCAGGTGTGCCGACGGTGGTCGAGGTCATCGACGGGCTCGCCGCCGCAGGCGGGCACGGAACACGGCCTCCGTCTGATCCTGTGCTCTGGCCAAGAAGGCACCTGCCCAGCGAAGGCCGTGGAGATTGAGCCTGCCGCATCACGATGCGCGGGACTGAGCAACGGCCCCGGCCCGGGGCCGTCGGGGACGGGAACTACCAGGTGATCAGGGCATAGCCCCGGCCTCCCTTGGTGCCGGCGGTGCCGCTGGTGCCGCTGGTGCCGCTGGCCTCGCGGGCGCCGGGGTTGTCTCCGTCGCCGCCCCGCGCGCCATTGCCGCCGTGGCCGCCAGGGCCGCCACGGCCGCCACGGCCGCCCGCGCCGCCGATTCCTGTTCCTGGCGGGGGTGTGAACGGGCCGGTCGGTGGCAGGGCCCTCGCGCCGCCCGAGCCGCCGTCGCTGCCGGCGCCGCCGCTCTCTCCGCCCCCAGCGGCGTTGCGGGTGCCTTCACCGGCGGTCTCTCCTCCACCGGCGATGCCACCGGCCGGGCTGGCGGACCGCGATGAGACCGGCCGGCCAGCGACCCGCCGACGCCCCATACGTGCCCCCTGATTCCCCGGGGTCGGGACCCGCTGCGGGGCGCTGGGGCGGGTCTGCTGCGGACGGCTCCCACCGCCCGGAGCAAAGGTCATGACCGATGCCGTCACCGCCCTTCGGGTACCCGCGGCTCTCATCGGGGCAGGACCGCTGTTCCGTTGGGGCAGACCTCCTCCTGCACTCTGGCGTCCAGGGAGGATGGGCATGGTAGTCACGGGGCTACCGAGCTCCCTTTCAGCACCTTTCCCGCGCTTACGGTCCGTGTCGGAGAGCTGTCCCACCCTGTGGCGAGGGTCGTGACCAGGTCGCGCCCGGGCTTGCGAGAGCAGAACTGTCGATGCCGGGCGCCCTTCCGGTAACCGGCCGGTGCGTCACAGTGCCGGTCTCTGCCGCACGGGTGGCGGAAGTGGCGTTCTGACAGTTCAGCGGGGGGTTGCCCTGCACGTTGCACTGGTTGGTTCCGGGGCCTCCATCGACAGTCCCCCTGTTTCTTGGCACGGTGATGCTGTCGTCCCCGTCCCCGCCGAGTACTTCGCCTGTGCTCACGTTCGCTGTCACAGTGAGGGTGTCGTTGTCCGCGCCGCCGTCGACGGTTCCTTCATTGGACCGTCCCATGGTGACAGTGTCCTCACCGTCACCTCCCCGGATGGTGCCTTCGTTGTCGGCGTCCGGCATGGCGATCTGATCGTTGCCCGCATTGCCGTCGATGGAGCCATCGGGCCCATTGGTACGTGCCACCCTGATGGCGTCGTCGCCGTCGCCGCCTGCAACCACTCCGTAGTTCTGGTTCACGGTGATGTCGTCGTCGCCGGCACCGCCGACGAGAGCCGCGGACTCAGGGGGATCATCAAAGAGTGGTCCGTTGAACTTTCCCACCGTGATGGTGTCGTTACCCGCGCCGCCGTCGACCGTGCCGGAGTTTCCGCCGGGCAGGGAGAGGCTGTCGTTGCCGATGCCGCCCTCGGCTGTCCCCTGGTTGCCGGACAGGGAGAGGCGGTCGGCTCCAGCACCGCCTCGAAGGGTGCCTCGGTTTCCGCTGGTGCCCGTGGTGTCGACGGTGTCGTCGCCGCCGTCCCCGTCCACTGTGCTGTCAGCGGAGATGCTGCTCCTGTTGATGGTGATGGCGTCGTCGCCGTCGAGGAGGCCGCCGAGAGTGCCACCGCCTCTGACCTGACTGCTGATCAGGGTGCCCAGGTTCGGGGAGGGTCCCCGACCGCTGCTGATGGTGATCCTGTCGCTGCCGGCGCCGCCCTCGACGCTGCCGTCGCTGACACCGGCACCGCCCTCCCCAGCGCTGAATTCCACGGTGTTGTCACCACCGTTGATGTTGATCGTGTCGTCGCCGCTGTCGCCGATGACGGTGCCCGTCAGGCCGGGGCCGCCGTTCGTGGCGCTGGAGGTGCTGTTCCCGCCGGTGATGGTGATGGTGTCGTTGCCGTCGAGAAGAGCGCCGAGAAGGGGAGCCCCGCCGCGGACGGTTCCGGTGACTCCGGCCGCTCCATAGCTGAACGGAGCCGTGGTCACGGTGATGGTGTCGGCGCCGGCGCCTCCGTAGAGGGATCCTGCGGCGGTGCCGCCGGTGACGGTGATCCGGTCGTTCCCGCCGCCGCCGTTGACGGTGGTGTCGGCGGCCACGCCGGAGGGGCAGACGATGGTGTCGTTGCCGAGGCCGCCGGGGATCAGGGTGGAGGTGACGGAAGCACCGTTGACGGTACAGGTGGACGCCGCGTACGCGGCCGGGGCGAGGGCCACCACAGAGGCGGTCACCAGCCCCAGCACAGCACCAACCGCGGACAGACGGACAGGGACACGGGACATGTGGAGACTCCTTCGGCTCCAGCAGCCGCCCCTGGGGCGGCCGTCACGGCGCCCGGGCATGCGCGCCTCCCGGCGAAGGAGGGACGTCTCCCTGCCCCGGGATCTGTGACCGCACCGGACATCTGCCCCTGGTGATGCCCTGCCCGCACGCAGTTACCCCACCCGAAAGAGTGAAGCAACGCCGGTTTCCCGTGCCACTCACACTGGCCCAGCTCAGCGATCTCCGCCCCGGGTGGACACCTGTCACACCGACGCCGGCACCTCAGTCCGCGAGGAGCGAGTGAGCTGTCGCTGACTGTCACCGGGGGGTGATTCCCGTCCTGGTGGGACGGGTGTCGACGCAGGCGGCAGTGTCCAGGGCGGCGCCGGCAGCGACACGATCCGCGTCAGCAGCGGACTCAACGGCAACGGGGGGGGGGCGGAGACGCGCGGTGAGGTCCGGTGAGGTCCGCGGGGGAGGCACGCTCGGTGGCCTCCTCGACGGCGACGACACACTCAGGGTGCTGATCTTCAACTCCCCTCGCGTTGACGGCGGAACGGGAACCGACCAGTGCACCGTCGCCGCGGGCAATGCGGCGGTGAACTGACCTTGACCCCGCGCCCCGCCCGGCTTCGTCGGGACCCCGGTTCCGCGAGACGGGGCGAGGACATCGGCATGATTCCCCCGGGCCGGAACGGGGCGGGCCGGTCAGTCGGTCGGTCGGTCCAGGGACGGAGGCGGATCCCCATGGGCGGGGGTGGGCTTCGCGCCAGGCGGCACCGTACCGTCGCGCTGGATGCCAGTGTCATTGCCGTCGGCACCTTTCCCTCCGAGCTTGCCGACGGACACCACAAGCACGATCCCACTGCCATGCCTGTGACAGAACGTCATGGAGCAAGGGGGTATGGAATGGTTTTCTGAGGTGCTTCCCGACGGCATGGCACGAACGTCGAGGCCACTGGTGAGGGGCCGGGAGGAACCGCCGCCCCGATGCGTGCCCCGCGGGGGCGGCGGGTGTCAGATTCCGTCGGTGTAGAGCAGGAGGTTGGGTGTGTTGGGTCCGGGGTTGTCCACCTGTCCCGGTGTCGCGTTGTCGAGCAGCCAGCGCCATACGTCCGCGGCTGTCGCCTTCGGGTTGAGCTCCTTGTACAGGGCTGCCGTGCCGGTCACGTGCGGGGCCGCCATCGAGGTGCCGGACAGGGTGCCGTAACTGTCGTTGGGCAGGGCCGAGTAGATGTACTCGCCGGGTGCGTAGAGCTGGACGCACTTGCCGTGGTTGGTGCCTCCGTGGCCGGGCCGGTCGTACTGGTGGTCCCTGGAGTCGGCGCCGGCCACGGTGAACGCGTACGGCGAGTTCGCCGGGTTCTGGTCGCAGGCGTCGGCGCGGTCGTTGCCCGCGGAGACCACGGGCAGCACGCCGGCGTCCCACAGGCTCTCGGCCGCCGAGTCCATGGCCAGGAACCGGCCGAAGCCGCCGAAGGAGCCGTTGAGAACAGCCGGCCCCCCGTGTTTCCCGGCGTCTTCGATCGCCCATTCGAACGCCGCGACATAATCGTCCGAGGCTCCCGACCCCGAACAGTTGCTGACCCGCAGACTGACCAGCCGCGCACCCGGCGCGACGCCGACGCTCTCGCCGCCGATGGTCCCCGCGACGTGAGTGCCGTGGTGCCCGCACCACTCGTTGCCGTCGTTGACGTAGTCCACGCCTTTGGAGACGCGGCCGCCGAACTCCGGGTGCTTCGCGTCGATGCCGGAGTCCACCACATAGACCGTGACGTCCTGCCCGGTTCTCGTGGCGTTGAACTCGCCGTCCAGGTCCAGGTACTGCTGGTCGATCCGGTCCAGTCCCCACAGATCCTCCGGCACCGGACGCGCGGAGCGGCCTTCCGGCGCGGGAGCCGGAGTCCGGGCGCCCGCTCTGTCGGACACCGTGGCGGGTGTGCGGCTGACGGCGTTCTCCTCCACGGCGCGCACTCCCGGCAGGAGCCGTACCGTTTCCAGCTGGGCGGGGGTGAGGGCGGCGGAGAAGCCGTTCAGGGCGTGCTCGTACACATGGCGGGGTGTGACACCGAGCGGGGAGAGCACTGATTCCGGTGTGGTGCCGGTTCTCAGGTGGACGATGTACTGGCCGGGGACGGCTTCGGCCGCCTCGGTCAGCGGCGCGGGTACGGGAGGGGACGGCGCGGCCGAGGCCGGGCCGCTCAGGGGGCAGACCGCGGCGAACAGCGCGGCCAGGGCGAGGGCGCGGGTACGCGGCCGGGCATGCTGGTTCCTCATGTCCGCATCAGAACCCGTGAACGTGGGACCGGCCAGCTGTCGCCCGCGTCCTGCGGCCGCCCGCGCGGCAAACCACCCCAACAGCCCGCACGTGAAGGCGGCTGCTCCGGCGCGTGCGGTCCGCTCCGGCGCAGGAGCAGGGGCGTGTGCCGCCTCGGCGGACGGCCGGGAAGCGTCACCCCGGCCCAAGCCGAACGGGTCCTGACCGTCGCCTACGGTCCTGACGGGTACCGGCGTCTGATCAGCGGCAACAACTACGGCGCACTGTCCCAGGCCTTCGAGACCGCCGCACAGGCGCTGAACAGAGTATGGGACATTCGCCTCAGCGCCAGAGCGGTCATGTCCCACCCGCCCGTCCGGCATCGATGCCGCCCCGGTCAACCGCCTCTTGAACCACCCACAAGCCGAGGCCTGCCGGCTGCGACCCGGCACAACATGCCAGTTCCTGCATGAACTGGATCTCTCGGCGGCCGACATGGGCTTCCTCGGCGCCTGGGCCGACAGCGGACACCCCGAAATCATCTTCAATTAACGAGACCTCCGCGACATCACCATCTCCATGATCAACTATCCGACCCGCGAACCACCCGCCAGCAGCCGGAACACCGGTCCTCCTGGACGACGCGATACGGCCGGTGGAGCCGCTGTCGAGCTGGTACCGCCGGCTCGGCCGGCGCGGTCTGGACGGCAAGACGGTGCGCGCTTACGCCTACACGTCTCTGATACTGGTGAACCTCCTGGCCGCCCGGGGCCTTGGTCTGCCTGCAGCCACCGGGTCAGACCTGCTGGACTTCCGGCTGTGGCGCCGCGAACAGGCCGACGAGACGGTGGGCCAGGCCGCCTCGGACCGGGACGCGGCGGCGATCGGCCAGCTGTACGACTGCCTCTCCAGCGCCGGGAAGGTGCCGGGCCGGCCATGGCGGGCGGCCGGCCGCGGGACGTCGCTGGGCAGCGGCGTGAGCCAGGACGGCCGGGCGCGTCACCTGAGGCTGGAGCAGTACCTGTTCTTCCGGGATGTCGGGCTCGGCGGCCTGGAGCCCGGCGGTGAGGCCGACCTCTCGTTCCGGGGCCGGCGCCCGCACCGCAACCGCGCGGCCGCCGAGTTGGCGCTGATGACGGGAGTACGCGGCCAGGAGTGGTCCACCCTGCCGCTGCCCGAGCTCGGCCTGCTTGACGCGCGGCCGGCAGGCGGCGCGAAGGTCGTCCTCGCGGCGTGCGCGAAGTACGGCCGGGAGCGTACGGCGTACGTGCCCCGGGACGCCATTGGCCTGCTGACCGTGTACCTGCTGCTGGAGCGGGCGCAGGTCGTGGCCGCCGCCCGGCGCACCCTGCGCCGACAGGCGCAGGAGCTGTTCCTCATCGACCGGACCGAGACGGACGGGACGCGGGTGCGCGGCCTGCTGGAAGGGAGGCGGGGCACCCTGGCTGCGCGGGACATGAAGCCGGGGCTCCGCCGGATCGCAGTGCGGGAGACCAGCGATGGGCTGGAGCCGCTCACCGTGTTCGTCGGCCGGGGCGGCCGGACGCTCACCCCGTCCGGGTGGGACCGCATCCGCCGGCGGGCGTGGGACCGGATGCGCTCGGCGACCGGGCCGGTGCCGCTACTGCCGCGGATGTGCTGGGTCTGGCACGACCTGAGAGACACCTTTGCGCCGCGGCTGCTGATCCTCCTGACTCGTGAAGCCCTCGGCGACGTCAAGGACGAGAAGGTGCCGATGGCCTCCCTGATCAAGCACATGGCGGGCAACCCGCCGCTGGTGGTCCAGCGGCGGCTTGGCCACACGCCCTCCTCCACCACGTACCGGTACCTGCACCCCGACATGTCTCAGATCACTGGTGCCGGGACCGCCTTCACCGCCTACCTCAACCCCGTCCACGCGCCCCTCAGCCTGGCCGTCCAGCCCGTCCCCGGAAGGCGTCGCTCGACCGCGTGGTCCCCAAATGGTCCCCAACAACAACGGAAAGGCGGTACCGGATTTCTCCGATACCGCCTGCGACCTGCGAAAACGCTGGTCGGGACGACAGGATTTGAACCTGCGACCCCTTGACCCCCAGTCAAGTGCGCTACCAAGCTGCGCCACGTCCCGTTACCCGTTTGACCTGGGGTTTCCCCTGGCTGAACGCGCATGAGAACAATACCGCACTCCGACCGGTGGTCACGAACCGCTCGGCGGGCGGGTCCGGGGGCGGGGAGGTGGGGATGCGGGTGGGGCGGGCGGGGTGGTTCAGGGGGTGCCCGGAGGGTGGGACAGCTCGGGGTGGGCGTCGAGGAGGCGGCGGGGGGCCGCCTGGCGCCAGGAGTCGAGGAGGATGGCACGCAGCTCGGCCTCGCCTTCGAGGGCCGCGAGGCGGACCCGGAGCCAGGCGTAGGAGTCGTCGTGGCCCTCGCGGAGGAAGAATTTATCGGGCTCGGTGGCGATCAGCTCGGCCCGGTCCTCCTTCGGGCACTTCACCCCCATCACGGAGTCGTCGTCGTCCAGAGAGGCGAAGATCCGACCGCCGCTCTCCAGCCGGAAGGTGGGCATCCCCCAGGCGGGCTTCTCCCGCGCCCCGGGGAGGGAGAGGGCGACCCTGCGCACATCGTCCGCGGTGACCATGGGACGACGGTACGCCGCCGCACCGGCCGGCGCCCCCCGCCGGGAGTGGCGACCCGGGCCGGAAAGCGCTTCCCCCTCGCTCACCCACCGGTCGGTGCCGCCCCGAGCAGCCGGCGGACACGGACGGTGGCCTCCCGGAACTCCGGGCGGGCCACCGTCGCGGTGTAGTCGCGCTCGGCGGGCAGCGCCACCTCGGTGATCTCGGTGACCGTGCCGGGCCGGGGGCTCATCACCACCACCCGGCCGGCCAGCGCGCACGCCTCGGAGATGGAGTGGGTGACCAGCAGCACGGTGGTGCCGGTCTCCCGCCAGATCCGGTTCAGCTCGGTGTTCAGCTGCTCGCGGGTGAGCGCGTCGAGCGCCCCGAAGGGCTCGTCCATCAGCAGGACCGGGGGCCGGTGCAGCAGCGCCCGGCACAGGGCGACCCGCTGCCGCATCCCGCCGGACAGCTCGTGCGGATAGGCGTCCTCGAAGCCGTCGAGGCCGGTCATGGCGATCAGCTCCTCGGCGCGCCCCCGGGCCGTGGCGGCGGGCATCCTCCGCATCTCGGCCTGGAGCAGGATGTTCCGCCGGACCGAGCGCCACTCCAGGAGGGCGGCGCGCTGGAAGACGTAGCCGATGTCGCGGCGCGGGCCGGTCACCCGTTCACCGCCCAGCCGCACCTCCCCCTCGGTCGGGGCGAGCAGGCCCGCGACCAGTTTGAGGAGCGTGGACTTGCCGCAGCCCGAGGGGCCGACGATGGCGACGAACTCTCCCGCCGCCACATCGAGGCTCACCCCGCTGACCGCGGTGACCTCCCGCCTCCGGGTGCGGAACCGGACGGTGACCCCGCCGAGGCCCACGGCCGCCGGCGTCCGGCCCGCGCTCCGGCCGCCGCCCATCGCCGTGGTCATCCCTTCGGGGCGGTGGCGCTGTCCCAGTACTCCGCCACCGGCCGGGGTTCCCCGACGAGCCCGGCCTCGGCGAGGACGTCGATGGTCCGCTGCCAGTCGGCCTCCGTGTTGACGCCGGGGGCCTTTCCGCGAGTGGAGGGGGTGTGCAGCAGGGTCAGGGTCGTACGGAACTGCTCCGCGAGCACCTCCTCGGGCGGTAACTGCTCGCTCGCCCCCTTCATCGCGGCGACCGCCGGGCCGGGCGCCTTCCCGGCCTCGGCGAACGACTCGCTGACCGCCGCCGCCATCCGCCGGGCCACCTCCCGGTGACCGCTGAGATAGCGCTCTCCCGCGATCAGCCCATTGGAGTAGAAGTTCAGCCCGTGCTCGGAGAAGCGCAGATGGCCGACCTTCTTGCCGGCCTTGTGCTGCATGGTGGGGCCCTGGTCGCTGGCGTAGCCGAGGAGCCCGTCGACCCGGCCGGAGATCACCGCCGCGATCTTGCCCGCCGGGTCGGTGTTCTGGACCGTGACATCGGACTCGCTGAGGTTGTTCTTGCGCAGAAAGACCGGGAAGGTCCTGGCCAGCGCGTCCCCCGCCGTGCCCGCGATCGTTCTGCCCTTGAGGTCGGCGGGCGAGGTGATGTTCTTCGAGGCGAAGAACTGCACGGACGACGGTGTGGTCTGGAGGAAGACCCCGAGACTCCTGGCCCGCACCCCGGAGTCCGCACCGGAGAGCAGCGCGGGGGTGTCGGCCCAGCCGAAGTCGCTCTGCCCGGCGCCGGTGGCCTGGACGGTCTTCTGGGAGCCCTGACCGGCCCGGATGGTGAGATCGATACCGTGCTTCTCGAAGATCTTCCGCTGCTTGCCGTAGTAGAACGGCGCGTGTTCGCCGTACGGATACCAGTTGAGGGTCAGCGTGACCCTGTCCAGCCCTCCGCCCGGCCCGGTGGCCGTGGTCCGGTCCGCGCCGTCGCCGCCGCAGGCCGTGGCGGTGACGGCGACCAGGAGGAGCGGGAGGAGAAGACCGGGAGAACGTCTGCGCGCGGTCATGGCGGGTCCTTCTCGTCGGCGCGGGCCGGCCGCACGCGCGGTGGGTGCGGCTGGGGGTTACGGGTACGGGGGCGGGGGCGCTTCAGTGGGCGGTGGTGGCACTCGCGTCCCGGCGGCCGGCGTGCCACGGGAGGAGCAGCCGCTCGGCGATCTCGACGAGGACGAAGAGGACCACGCCGATCAGGGACATCATGATCAGCCCCGCGAAGAGCATCGGGGTGTCGAGATTGCCGTTGGCCTGGAGGATGACGTAGCCGAGCCCTTCGTTGGCACCGACGAACTCACCGACGACGGCTCCGGTGACGGCGAGGGTGACGGCGACCTTGAGCCCGGAGAAAAGATACGGCAGGGCGGCCGGGAAGCGGATCTTGGCGAAGGTCTGCCAGGGGCTCGCGCCCATGGTCGCGGAGAGCTGGAGCAGCTCGGGGTCGAGCGCCTTCAGCCCGGTCACCATCGAGATGACCACGGGGAAGAAGGCGATCAGTACGGCGATCAGGATCTTCGGGGCGATGCCGAAGCCGAGCCAGACGACGAAGAGCGGTGCCACGGCGATCTTGGGAACGACCTGGGCGAGGAGCAGGATCGGGTAGAGGGTTCTCTCGACGGCCGAGGAGTAGACCATGATCACCGCGGCGGCCACGCCGACGGCGGCGGCGATGGCGAAGCCGAGGAGGGTCTCGTAGGCCGTCACCCAGGCGTGCCGCGCGATGTAGTCGGCCTTGCCGGTCAGTACGTCGAGGGTGGCGGACGGCGAGGGTACGAGATAGGGCTCGACCAGTCCGGCGGCGGCGGTCACCCACCACAGGACGAGGCAGACCAGCAGCAGGGCCGCGGGGCGCCAGCTCTTCTCGGCGGCCCGGATGAGCCGCTCCCCCGCTCCCGGCCCCTTCCGCCGGGCGACTCCGGAGGCCGTCAGGGGGGTCGTCTTGAGGGCGCTCTGGCTCACGGTCGGCTCCTCCGGTCTCCGGAGTGGTCACGGCGTCGGCTACGAGCGTTCGGGGGGTGCCCGTCCGGGCGGGGAACACCCCGAGAAAGCGCTTTCTGACGGGGTGTCGCCACGCTAGTGACTGTTCTGACACACGGTCAAGAGGTCGTTCCGAAGTTTCGGCCGGACGCTGTGGAGGCGGGGGGCGGGCCGGGGGCGGGCCGGGCCCCGCGCCGACGCGCACTCGTACCGCGCGGGGAGTCGGTGACCGCGCCGCCGGAGGCGGTCGTGGCGGTGGCGGTGAGCCTCCGGGAAGTGACCACAGGTCGGGGGCCCGGAGACCGGGGGTCGGGGGCCACCAGGGCCTGGGACCTGGGGGCCGACGGCTGAGAGCCGGGGCCCGGCGCCGACGGCTGGGAGCCGGGGCCACCCATGCTCTGCCCGGCGGCCCCGCGCCGGGCAGGGCAGCCGGGCACGACCGACGCCCCGGGAGGGGCCCGGGGGGCGGGCCCGTCCGGGAGGCGGGAGCGGCTCACCCTCCGGTCCGGTCCGGCCCGATCCGGTCCGGGCGCGAAGGCCGGAGGCCGGAGCCGAGGCCCGGAGCGGCCCCCGCTTCCGCCCGGACCGGCTCACCGGCGGGCCGGCGGTGGCCTCCGGGTGCCTTCCCGGGCGCAGCCGGCTCGCCCCGGGGGCCCGGGGGCCCGGGGGCCCGGGGGCCCGGGGGCCCGGGGGCCCGGGG
>NZ_JBEOYB010000106.1:0-16470 GCF_040296845.1 Streptomyces sp. NPDC001985 | reverse complement strand
TGGCTTGTGGTGGGGGGCGGGTGTGGGTTGCGGGGGGCCGGGGGCGGGGTGGGCCCGGGCCGCCGGGGGGCCCGTGCCGGGAGCGGGTCCGCTCAGCCGATGGTGACGCGGAGAATGCGGTCGGCGCCGGCCGCTTCGCCGCCGTTGCCGTCCGTGTTGGTGGTCGACAGCCAGAGCTGGTTGGCGCCGGGCACCTTGGTCACACCGCGCAGCCGGCCGTAGGTGCCCGCGTAGTACGCCTTCGCGGTGCCGGTGTTCTCGTTGTCGGGGCTGATCGGGATCTCCCAGAGCCGCTTGCCGCGCAGGGAGGCCATGTAGACGGCGTTGTCGACGATGGCGATGCCGCTCGGCGAGGCCTCGGCGACGCCCCAGGTCTTCTTGGGGTTGGTCATGCCGGCGGTGCCGCAGCTGCCCTCACAGGCCGGCCAGCCGTAGTTGTGGCCGGACTTGATGAGGTTCAGCTCGTCCGCGGTGCTCTGGCCCAGCTCCGCCGACCAGAGCCGGCCCCTGGAGTCGAAGGCCAGGCCCTGGGGGTTGCGGTGGCCGAGGCTGAAGACGCGGCTGTTGAAGGGGTTTCCGGGGGCCGCTGCGCCGTCCCGGGTGATCCGGAGGATCTTGCCGTTGAGGGAGTTGCGGTCCTGGGCGAGTGAGGTGGTCTGGGCGTCGCCCGTGGCGGCGTAGAGATAGCCGTCGGGCCCGAAGGCCAGGGCGCCGCCGTTGTGGTACTTGGCCTTCTTGATGCCGGAGACGAGGGCGGTGTAGCCGCTGAGGGTGGAGCCGTTGTAGGTCATCCTGGCGACGCGGTTGCCGTCGGTGGAGGTGTGCAGGAAGTACACGTAGCGGTTGGACGCCCAGTTGGGGTCGACGGCGACGCCCATCAGCCCGCCCTCGCCGCCGGTGGTCTGGGAGTGGGGCACGGAGCCCGCCGAGGACTTCCCGCCGGACGGGGTCACCTTGAGGACCTTGAACGAGTCGCGTTCGGTGACCAGGGCGGCCGAGCGGTCGGGGAGCCAGGAGGCGCCCCAGGGGATGGTCCAGCCGGTGGAGATCTGGGTGACCCCGGTCGGGTTGCCCCGGGTGGCGGGCGGCTCGGTCCCGGTGGCGCCGGCGGGCGGCACCAGGGCGGTGAGGAGCGCCGCCGCGACGGCCGCGGTGGTGGTGGCGAGCCGGGTCCTCGTGGTGGTGCTGCGGTGCATGGATACCTCCGTGGGGGGGGGTTGCGGGGTGGGGGGCTATCCGCGGTCGAGGAAGT
The DNA here is from genome assembly GCF_040296845.1 of Streptomyces sp. NPDC001985. Classification (NCBI taxonomy): domain Bacteria; kingdom Bacillati; phylum Actinomycetota; class Actinomycetes; order Kitasatosporales; family Streptomycetaceae; genus Streptomyces; species Streptomyces sp. NPDC001985. The sequence goes on along the minus strand of NZ_JBEOYB010000106.1, from coordinate 15,218 downwards.
CCAGGTTGGGGGCGCCGCCCGCGGTGGTGGCGGTGACGCGGACGGTGTTGGTGCCCGCCTTCAGCGGCACGGTGAGCGTGGCATCGGCCCAGGTGGTCCAGGCTCCGGTGCCGTTGAAGGGACGGTTGGCCACGACGACGGAGCCGTTGACGGAGAGGTCCATCGGGCGCCCGTCGGCCGTCCCGTTGGCGTACCGCAGGGTGACGGGGGCGTCCCGGGCCGTCGCCGACTCCACCGACCACTCCACATACGCGCCGGTGGCGTTCGGGGTGTTGACGAAGCCGGTGCCGCTGAAGCCTCCGTGGTTGGAGTCCACGGTGGAGCCGGCGGTCCAGGTGCCGTTCTCCGCCTCGTGGCGGACGGTGCCGCCGGAGCGCGGGGCCGCCCGGATCAGCCGGGTCTCCCCCGGCCGGAGGGTGGCGCTGTAGGAGTCGCTGACGGTGCCGCCGCTCCGGCCCGACCACAGGTCGGTGATGGCGGCCGGTCCGCTGAGACCGGCCTGCGCCCAGGTGACGGAGACTGTCTGGTTGCCGGAGGTGCCGGTGTTGAAGAGGGCGATGATGTGGTCGCCGTTGGCCTCGCGTTTGCTCCAGACCTGCTGGGCGCCCGCGTTGACGATCCGCCGGGCGGCGACTCCGTCCTGGTTGACGGCGATCAGCCGCTCATTGGTGAGCATCGCCTTGTCAGTGGCGTTGAGGGCGGTGAGGTCGGTGCCCAGCAGCAGCGGGGAGGCTGCCATCGCCCAGAGCGTCAGATGGGAGCGGCGCTGGTCGGAGGTGAGTCCCACCTGGTCGCCGTTGCCGATCTGGAGGGAGTCGAGGTCGTTCCAGCCGCCGGGTCCGGCGTAGGGCTGCCAGTTGGCGGCGCTGGTGAAGCGGGAGGTGATGTGGCCCCAGTCGGTGAGCGGATAGCCGCTGCCGTTGGGGCCGGGGCCGCAGTAGCACTCGACATCGCCCTGGGTGCGCCAGCTGTTGGCGAGCTGCCGCCAGGTGGGGGCGTCGGCGATGGCGAGGTTGTTGGAGAGGGCGTAGGTGATGGGCCGGCCGGTGGCGCGCAGGGCCCGGTCCCAGGCGCGGACATCGGGGATGTCATGGCTGCCGACGCCGTCGATCTTGAGGTAGTCGACTCCCCAGTCGGCGAACTGGCGGGCCCAGGAGTTCACGAACTCCTGGGAGCCGGGTTTGCCGTAGTCGATGTAGTACATGTTCTTGCAGTTGTAGTTCTTCTCCTGCCTGGTGGTGTCGGCGATGTCCCTGGCCCGGTACGGGGTGCCCTCGATGGGGGTGTTGCGGGTGACGGCGTTCTTGGCGATGCCGGGGGTGACATAGAAGCCGAACTTCAGCCCCTTGGAGTGGATGTAGTCGGCGAGCGCCTTGATCCCGGAGGGGAACGCGGTCTCGTCGACGGTCCAGCGGCCGTGGGAGTCGACGACGAAGCCGTTGGCGTCGCACTTCTGGTAGAAGTCGTCGAGGTTGACATGGATGTAGCCCTTGTCCTTCAGGCCGCTGCTGACCAGGGCGTCCGCCTGGGCCTTGATCTTGGCCTCGGTGGGCCAGCGGCGGACGAAGCTCCAGCTGGACCAGCCCATCGCGGGCCGGATGGAGAGTCCGTTGTCGGAGGCGGCGGCGGGCGGTGGCGCGGTGAGCCGGCCGGCGCCGAGCGGCAGGGCGAGGGCGAGGACCAGGGCGACGCGGCCCAGGGTTCCGATGCGTCTCATCGGGGCGACTCCACATCGAGGTGGTCGAGGTTGGGGGCGCCGTTCGCGGTGGTGGCGGTGACCCTGACGGTGTTGGCGCCGGACAGGAGGCCGGCGGGCACGGTGACGGTGCGCCAGGTGGTCCACGCCCCGGTGCCGGGGAAGGATCTTCCGGCGGCGATGGTGGTGCCGTTGACGGAGATGTCCATCGGGCGGTCCGCGGTGGTGCCGTTCGCGTAGCCGATGACGAGACCGGCGGTGCCCGCCGCGGCGGCGGTGACGGTCCACTCCACGTGCGCGCCGGTGGTGTTCGGGGTGTTGACGAAGCCGCTGCCGCTGAACCCGGTGTGGTTGGAGTCCACGGTGGAGCCGGGGGTCCAGGAGGCGTTCTCGGCCTCGTACCGGGTGGGCGCGGGACCGGTGGGTGCGCAGTCCTGGGTGGAGCCGGTCTGGCTGACGCGCAGTGCCCCGCCGCCGGTGTTGGCGCTGTTCGCGGCGCAGTAGCCGGTCACCGTCTGGAAGAGGAGATCGGCGGGGCTGGTGCTGCCGCGCTGGGCGGTGAAGCGGTCGAAGCGGATGCCGGAGCTGTTGTTGGCGATCACGGCGGGCCGGCCGTCGTTGGCGTTGAACCGGACCTCGCTGTCGGTGAAGCGGACGTTCTCGGCGTTGCGGATGTACCAGCCGTAGGCGGGGCGGGTGCCGATCGAGTTGGGGTTGTAGCCGGTGGGCTGGTTGCTGGGCGGGGTGGTGGCCATGGTGCCGTTGCCGCCGGGGACGGTGAGGTCGGTGTTGTCGAAGGTGATGTTCCTGATCCGGCCGCTGCCGGACTCGCCCCAGAGGGTGGGCGAGAAGGACGCGCTCTGTCCGCTCGCCCTGACGTTGGTGTAGGTGATGTCGCTGATGGAGCCGACCCCGGGGTTGTTGCCGCAGCGCTTGCGGGTGCCGACCTTCTGCGTGATCGGGGAGCGGACCTCGGTCATGGTGATGTCCTTGTAGTGGACATCGGAGATCTTGGCGCCGTCCATGGAGACCATGCCGAGGCCGGATTTGTCCGAGCCCTTGATGGTGATCCGCTCGAAGCGGTAGTTGGTGAAGTCGCCGCAGGTCTCCGAGCCGAACATCAGCGCGTTGCAGCAGCCGGCGGAGAGATGGGAGTCGGTGACGGTGACATTGCCGTTGGAGAGCTTGGCGCCCAGCGCGTAGTCGCTCTTGAAGGCGAGGGCGTCGTCGTTGGCCTCCAGACGGGCGTTGGTGATCCGCACGTCGGTGGTGGAGATGATGTTCCAGCCGTCGCGGTCCATCGCGGTGTCCATCACCAGACGGTCGGACACAACGTTGTCACAGTCGTTGATGAGGGCCGCGAAGTGGCCGCCCTCGCGCAGGGTGATGCCGCTGAGGGTGAGATTGGTGCAGCGGGTCAACGAGATGATCTTGTCGGCCTCGCCGGACTTGGGGTTGCCGGTGATCAGCGCGCCGTCGCCGTCGATGGTGCCGGAGCCGGTGAAGCCGATGTTGGTGAGCCTGTCGCCGTGGATCATGGCGTTGTGGAAGTGGCTGTGGCCGTAGTCCTGGTAGTCGTCCCAGGGGTTGGTCTCGGGCGGGTCGTAGGTGTCCGCGCCGTTGCCGCTGATGGTGGCGCCCGCGTCCAGCTGAAGAGTGACATGGCTCTTCATGTGGATCGTGTTCTTGGACTCGTAGGTGCCGGAGGTGAAGCGGACGGTGCCGCCGCCCGCGCTGTTGGCGGCGGTGATGGCCCGGTTGATGGCGCCGGTGTCGTTGGTGGAGCCATTGCCCACCGCGCCGTAGTCCCGGACGTCGAACTCGGCCGCGACGGGCGGCGGCACGGTCACCAGGTCACCGCCGCGCGGGGAGGCGGCCGGGGGCCGGGACCCGTCCACGGGGGCCGAGGCGCCCGCCGGTGCCGGGGCGCCGGTCGCCGGGGGCTGGAGGACGCCCAGCGCGAGCGCGAGGCCGAGCAGGACCGTGGCGGTCGATCCGCGAACGCTCTTCATGCCGTCCTCCTCAGACGAGCTGGTAGCCGCGCAGGTTGGTGAGGAGCAGATGACAGTTCTCCAGGGAGCCGGAGCTGTCCTCCAGGGAGCGGTAGATGCCCCACTTGGGGCGGACCCGGTCGGCGAGGAAGGTGTCGATGCCCGACTTGGAGGCGTCGATCACAGTCGATCCACCGCTCTTGAGAATCCAGCGGACCGAGCCCGAGGTGCCGTTGCCGATCTTGATCTGGAAGTCGACATCGGTCCACTTGTTGTGCAGGGGCGTCAGGCTGGCGCGGCCGACGAGGATGTTCGGGGTGAAGATCTTCAGCTCGATGGTCTGGGCCCCGTTCACCCGGCGCAGCGACTGGACCACGATCGGGGCGGAACCGGCACCCGGCTGCTTCATCTGCATGATGTGGGTGAAGGTGGTGGTGGCCTTGAGCGAGCTGGGGATGTACATCGAGTACGTGACCCGCCAGGTCTCGCCCTGCTTCCACTGGAGGTACGAGTCGCCGTTGCGGCAGCCGGTGACCTCGTGCCGCTGGCGGTCGGTGCTGGTGTCCCGGTCGACGGTGTGCATGGTGAAGCGGAAGTTGTCTCCCTCGGTGGTGATGTGGTCCCCCGCCGCCGGGTGGGAGTTGGCGCGGTCGTCCTCCAGCGTCTCGAAGGCGCGGAGCCGGTCGCCGCTCGCCGACGGCGACCAGCGCAGTTGCCAGGAGGCCGCCGACGCGGGGGTGGCGAGCGCCGGGATTCCGGCGGCGACCGCGCCGGTGAGCGCCGCGCCGAGGACGGTCCTGCGGGATGTGGCCATGTCCCTCACCTCGTTGTGAGTTGTCCGTGCGGGTACGGGTGTCGCGGTGGTCGTACGGGTGGTGCCGGTGTCCGTCGCGGGGAGGGCCTCATGACCCCTCCCCGCGGTAGGTGTACGCGGGCGGGGCCGCCGGAGCGGTCGCGGCGCGGTCGACGAGATCGCGGACGAGCCCGTGGTCCGGGGAGCGGGAGCAGACCGGGTCGGTGCGGGTGGCGTCGCCGGTCAGTGCGTACGCCTGGCAGCGGCAGCCGCCGAAGTCCCGGGTGCGAAGCTCGCAGCCGCGGCACGGGTCCCGCATCCACTCCTCGCCCCGGTAGAGGTTGAACGACGGGGAGTCGTGCCAGATCCACTCCAGGGAGTGGTCCCGGACGCTGGGGGCGTCGAGCCCGGGGAGGGCGGCGGCGGCCGGGCACGGGTGGACGCGGCCGTCGGGCGCCACGGTGAGCGAGACCGCTCCCCAGCCGCCCATACAGGGTTTGGCCCGGCCGTCGGCGTAGTCCGGCACCACCCAGAGCAGCTCCATCCGCCCGGCGAGAGCGGGCCGCCGCCGCTCGACACGGTCCCGGGCCCGGGCGAGCTGGGGGCGGCCGGGGAGCAGCGCGTCGCGGTTGCGCAGGGCCCAGCCGTAGAACTGGGCGTTGGCGAGTTCGAGGCGCTGGGCGCCCCAGGCGAGTCCGAGATCGATGAGCGCGTCGACGGCGTCGAGATTGGCCCGGTGGAGGACCGCGTTGAGCCCGAGCGGCAGCCCTGATTCCCGGACCAGCCGGGCGGCGCGCTCCTTCGCGGCGAACGAGCGGGCCCCGGCGATGCGTTCGGACGCGCCGGGGTCCGCGTGCTGCACGGAGAGCTGTACGCTGCGCAGCCCCGCGCCGGCGAGGGCGGCCAGCCGCCGTTCGCTCAGGCCGACGCCGCTGGTGACGAGCTGGGTGTGGATGCCCGCGCCGTCGGCGGCGGCGACGATCTCGGTGAGATCGCGGCGCAGCAGGGGTTCCCCGCCGGAGAGATGGCTCTGGACGACGCCGAGGGCGGCGGCCTGGGTGAAGGTGCCGGCCCATTCGGCCGTGGTCAGTTCGTCTGACCGACCGACCAGTTCGGTGGGGTTGGAGCAGTAGGCGCAGCGCAGCGGACAGCCGTGGCTCAGCTCGGCGAGCAGGGCCCACGGCGGGGCGATCTCGGTCATGTCAGCCAGCCCTCCGCTCGGACGCGGCCGAGGAAGCGGGGCGCCTCGGTGGTGACGGGGGCGCCGGGGTGGAGTGCGGCGAGTTCGGCGACGATGGTGCGCACATCGCGTACACCGTCACAGCGTTTCAGCACCTCGGCGGCGCTGCCGCGCAGGACGACGACCCGCTCGGGCAGCAGCAGCAGATCGACCCCGCGGACGCGGTCGTGCCGCAGCACGACGCCCCGGGAGAGCGCGGGCCGCCAGCCGGGGGGCGCTTCCGGCGGGGGGTGGGTGGGGGGCGCTTCCGGCGCGGGGCCGGTACCGGACGCGGCGGGCCGCGGGCGGGCGGCGGTCATCGCGGGGTGTCCGGCGCGGGGTGGGCGGTCGCGGTCTCCAGGGCGTCCAGGAGGGACCAGAGGACCTCGCACTTGAAGCGCAGGGCGGCGACGGCGGCCTCCTGGTCGCGGCGGCCGGCCGCCCCGGTCAGGACCAGGGCCAGGGCCTCCGTGCTGTCGCGGTCGCCCTGCCCGACGCGGGCGCGGAAGTAGGCCAGGCCCTCGGCCCCGATCCACGGGTAGTGCCGTTCGAAGGCGGCGATCCGGGTGCGCATGAGGGTGGGCGCGGCGAGTTCGGTGAGCGAGGCGGCGACGGCCTCCAGCGCGGGCCGCAGCCGGCAGAAGTTGACGTATCCGTCGACCGCGAGCCGTACTCCGGGCAGGACCCCGTCGCCCGAGAGCAGCCGGGCCCGGTCGATCCCCGCGGCCTCGCCGAGGCGGAGCCAGCGCTCGATGCCGCCCTCGCCCTCGGTGGTCCCGTCGTGGTCCTGGATGCGGCGCAGCCAGGAGCGGCGCAGCGCCGGATCGTCGAACTTGGCGAGGATCAGGGCGTCCTTGACGGGGATGAAGCGCTGGTAGTGGAACCGGTTGACGATCCAACGGCGCAGTTCGGCGGGGGTGAGGGTGCCTTGGTGCATCCGTACGTTGAAGGGGTGGCGGTCGTGGTAGCGCTCGGCGGGCACGGCGCGCAGCCGCGCGGTGAACTCCTCCGGGCTCCACAGCTGACCGGCGCCCGCGGGGGACGGCGCGAGGGTGCTCACAGCTCGATCACCATTCGGTCGGCGGCGACTTCGAGGCCCCAGGAGCGGAGCGATGTGTGCTCCTCGGCGTCCGGGTCCCCGAGGGGATTGGTGTTGTTGAGGTGGGTGTAGAGGCAGCGGGCTCGGGCGCGGGTGAGGTGCCGGGCGGTGCCCCGGGGGCCGCTGATGGGGAGATGGCCCATGCCGGTGGCGGTCTTGCGGGAGATCCCCGTGCGGACGGGTTCGTCGTCGTCCCAGAAGGTGCCGTCGACGATGACGCAGTCGGCTTCGTCGACGGCCCGCTGGAACGCGTCGGACCAGTGGGCGAGCGCGGGGGCGTACAGCAGGGACCGTCCGGTGGTGGTCTCGCGCAGCCGCAGGGCCACCACCCAGTCGGCGGAGCCCGCGCCGTCCGGGTCGGGCGGGCCCCCGGCGGCGTATCTGGGCCGTTTGGCCGAGACGGGCACGGTGGACAGTTCGACCGTGCCCTCCCCGCCGAGCGGCTGGGGTCCGGGGCCGAGCGGCAGCCAGTCGACACGGGTGTAGGGGGCGAGGATCTCGCCGAGCCGGAGCCGTTCCCGCAGCGCGGTGCGGACGGGGGCGGTGGCGTGGACGGTGAAGCCGCCGGCCTCCCGGAGCCGGGCGATACCGAGGGTGTGGTCGAGTTCGGCGTCGGTGAGGAGGACGCCGGCCAGCGGGGTCCGCCGGTGGCCGGGTCCGGGCCGCAGGGCGTCGCTGTCCTCGATCTGGTCGCCGATGTCGGGGGTGGCGTTGACGAGGTACCAGTGGTCCTCGTCCGCGCGCAGGGCGAGGGAGGCGTGCCGGCGGCGGCGGTGCGGGTGGGCGCGTGCCCCGGTGCAGCCGGGGCACGCGCAGTTCCACTGGGGCAGTCCGCCGCCCGCCGCGGTGCCGAGCACCTGGAGCAGCATGGCGGCTGGGCTCAGTCGGTGAGGGCGTAGGCGGTGACTTCGAGCGCGGTTTCGACGATCTCGTACTCGGGGGTGTGCCAGGGGGTGGTGTGCTGGGGTGCGGTGTCCTGGGGGGCCGGGGTGGTGGTGTTCACGAGGGTGCCTGCCTTTCCGGACGGACGTTCACATGAGCGACCTGCGTTCAGCCATGTGTCATAGAGTTGCGTCTTGACGAGAACCGGTCAATGCTCCGAACCGATGTGGTCGCAGTGGTATCGCGCCAAGTTCCATGGCTGGGAATGCTCTTTCCCCAGCGATCGTTGACCATGGGAGAACCAGCGGAGCATCCGACGACGTAAGGACCCACCCCTCGTGAGCAAGGTTCCCTCCATCACCCTCAACAACGGTGTCACGATGCCGCAGCTGGGCTACGGCGTGTGGCAGGTTCCCGACGACGAGGCGGCGAAGTCGGTCGCCACGGCGCTGGAGGCCGGGTACCGCAGCATCGACACCGCGGCGGTGTACGAGAACGAGACGGGCACCGGCCGCGCCATCGCCTCCTCGGGGGTCCCCCGGGACGAGCTGTTCGTGACCACCAAGCTGTGGAACAGCGACCAGGGGTACGACACGACCCTCCGCGCCTTCGACGCCTCGCTCGACCGGCTGGGCCTCGACCGGGTGGATCTCTATCTGATCCACTGGCCGATGCCGTCCCGGGACACCTATGTGGACACCTACCGCGCGTTCGAGAAGATCCTCTCGGACGGACGGGCCCGTGCCATCGGCGTGTCGAACTTTCTGCCGGCCCATCTGGAGCGGCTGATCGAGAAGACCTCCGTGGTCCCGGCGGTGAACCAGATCGAGCTGCACCCGCAGCTCCAGCAGGAGGAGTCCCGCGCGTTCCACGCCCGGCACTCCATCGCCACCGAGGCCTGGTCGCCCCTGGGCCAGGGCAAGGGGCTGCTGGAGGTCCCGACCGTCATCGCGATCGCCCGCAAGCACGGGCGGACCCCGGCGCAGGTGGTGCTGCGCTGGCACCTCCAGCTCGGCCATGTGGTGATCCCCAAGTCGGTGACCCCGTCGCGCATCCGGGAGAACATCGACGTCTTCGGCTTCGAGCTGGACGCGGACGACCTCGCCGCGCTGGGGGCGCTGGACGAGGGGAAGCGGCTGGGCCCGGACCCGGCGGCCTTCGAAATCGTCTGACCGGCCGGCCCCGGAGGCCGGCCGACCGGTCTCAGGGGCCGACCGGTCTCAGGGGCCGACCGGTCTCAGGGGCCGACCGGTCTCAGGGGGCGGCGCGGGGGCGGTGGCGCTCGGCCGGGCGTGGGATTCCGGGGCCTCTCTGCGCGCCCTTTCATCATATTTTCGTGTCGTATGTCTAGCGTGACGCTCCTTGACCCCCGCACCGGAGGCATCCCGTGGAGCGTCGCACCAGGACCACCGCCACCGCCCTCACCACCGGCGCCCTGCTCACCGCGACCATGGGCATGGCCATGGCGGTGGTCGACCCGGCCCCCGCCCCCGGGCCGCGGAAGGGCTCGGCCGTCGCCCCGGGCCCGGGCCGGGAGGGCGGACAGGCCCTCACCGCCCGGCCCACCAGCACCGGCGTCCGCGCCTGGCAGCAGTTCCGGGTGTACGGCGACGCCCAGGAGATGAGGCCCGGCACCCGGGTGGCGCTCCAGCAGCGGCAGGGCAGGCACTGGGTGACCCTGCCCGCCTCCATGAACATCACCCGGGCGTCGGCCTACCGGCTCCGGGTCCACCTCGGCCTCCAGGGCCGCAACACCCTCCGGATCGTCGGCGGCGGCACGGCCTCGGCCCCCTTCACCGTGCACGTGCGCTGACCTGGCGCACGGGAGCCCTCGGCCGGCCGCACGTCCGGTCGAGGGCTCCCGTGCGTCCGCCGCGCGGCGCTCTCGTACGATCATGCGGCGGCACGGCGCCACGGTCCGAGGCGCCGGACGAACGAGGAGTACGGGATGGGGAACGGGGCGATCCGGCCTGGCCGGTATCGGGTGCGCAACGTCGGCAGCGGGCTGCTCCTGGAGGTGTACGGCGGGGCGAAGGGCAGCGGGGCCGTCGTCCAGCAGGGCGCGGAGAGCGGCGCCGCCGGCCAGCAGTGGCGGATCGAGCCCGTGCCGAACGGCAGCGGGCTCCACCACTTCGTCAGCGTCGCCAGCGGCAAGCGCCTCGATGTCGCGAACGCCTCCACCGAGAACGGCGCCCGCGTGCAGCAGTGGCGGCCGAACAACTTCGGCGCCCAGGAGTGGATCATCGAGAACCATGTCGACGCGCCCGGCACCGTCGCCATCGTGAGCTTCGTCAGCGGTCTGCTGCTGGAGGTCGCCGACGGCAGCCGGGAGGAGGGGGCGCGGGTGCGCCAGTGGGAGGACACCGACGCGCCCGGCCAGCAGTGGCGGCTCGAACCCTGCCCCTGAGCCGCGCCCCCTCCCCCGGACCGGCCGGGCCGGTGCGGTGCGGTGCGGTGCGGTCTCAGCCGCGCGCGGTGTGCACCGTGCGGGCGAGCAGCAGACAGACGTCCGGGCGGAGCAGCAGCCCGCCGGGGTCCTCCGGGTCCAGCAGCCGGTCCAGCGCGGCGAGATCGTCCGCCCCGAACGTCTCCTCCGCCGCCTCGCGCAGCCGCTGGAAGGAGGTGACGTGGTAGTCGCGCACCTCCCGGGGGGCCGGGGCGGGCACGTCCAGGAGGAAGGAGCGGGTGCCCCCGGGGGTGAGTCCGGCGGTGGCGAGGAGCGCCGGCCAGTCCTCGGTCTCGTCCTTCACCCCGGGCAGGCCGGCGCGCATCCGGCTGAACCAGTCGGCGTGGGCGGCGTCCAGCCGTGCCTCCAGGCCCGGCCGGCCGAAGCCGATGTCCCGGGGCAGCCGGCGCGCGGGCAGCCCGCCCTCGACCACGGCGAGCAGCCCGCCGGGGTTCAGCAGGGTGGAGAGGTCGCGGAGGGCGGCGCTCTGCTCGCCGACGTGGTGGACCATGTTGCCCGCCCAGACCACGTCCGCCCGGCCGAGGCCGGAGAGGTCACCGGGGAGTTCGGCGCGGAGCGCCGAGAAGCGGCCGGCGATCCCGGCCCGCTCGGCGCGCGTCCGGGCCCGCTCCAGCAGTTGCGGGGTGGGGTCGACGGCGACCACCTCGGCGTGCGGGAACGCCTCGGCGAGCACGGTGGTCAGCACGCCGGGGCCGCTGCCGATGTCCAGCACCCGGCGGACCCGCGCCGGGTCGGCCAGCGTGCCGAGCCACTGGGCCGCGTCACGGTAGAGCGGGCTCTCGATCTCGGCGCCGCGCTCCAGGAGCGGGCCCATCGCGTCCCAGTCCATCTCGGCGGCGTGGTGGTGATGGTGGTGCCCGGTGTCTCCCCCGGGGTGGCCGTCGGCGCGGCTGCCGGTGCGGTCGGCGCGGCTGCCGGCCGGTTCTGCGCGGTGGCCTCCGGTGCCGTGGTCGTGCGGGCTCGTGGGGGCGCTGTGGTGGTGTCGGCTCATGGGCGACAGGATCGGATGCGGGTGCCCTTTATGACAATGTCAGTTGCGGTTTCGGCAACGCGGTGGGGCTGCCGGCGGAGGGCCGGCCACCGGCGCGGTGCTCCTGCGGGCTGATCCCGCGCACCCGCTTGAAGGCCGCGCTCAGCGCGAAGGAGCCGCTGTAGCCGACCTTCCGGGCGATGGCGTCGACGGTGGCGCCGGAGGAGAGCAGCAGATCGGCGGCGAGGTCGAGCCGCAGCCGGGTGAGGTACGTCATCGGGGGCTCACCCACCAGTTCGTGGAAGCGCCGGGCGAACTGGGCCCGGGAGACCCCGCTGCGGCCGGCCAGCGAGGCCACGGTCCAGGGGTGCGCGGGATCGTCCTGCATCAGCCGGAGCGCACGGCCCGCCACGGGGTCGCCCATCGCCCGGTACCAGCGCGGCGCCCGGGCCTCGGGGCGTGCGAACCAGGCCCGCAGCGCGGTGATCAGGACCAGGTCCAGCATCCGGTCGAGCATCACGCTCTGACCGGGCTCCTCACTGGCCAGTTCCTCGCCGAGGAAGGGCATCAGCGGGCAGTTCCAGGCGTCGGCGGGCAGATGGATGAGGGCGGGCAGCGCGTCCAGCAGCCGTCCGCTGATCTCGCCCTCCATCTGGTACGTGCCGACCTGCATGTCGGCCGAGCCGTGCGGGTCGTTGCCCCATCGGCGCACCCCCATCAGCATGGACTCCATCAGCGGCTCGCCGCGCAGGCTGTGGCAGGTGCCGCCGGGGCCGGCCAGCGCCTGCGGCTCGGTGCCGGGGCTGTCGGCGACGGTGTACGGGGCGGGGCCGCGCGCGATGGCCACATCGCCGGGGAGCAGCCGCACCGGGTCCCCGCTGTCCGGGACGATCCACGCCTCGCCCGCGGTCTGGCACATCAGGGAGAGCGGGGCGCCGTCCTCGACCCGGACGGACCAGGGCGGCTCCATGACCATCCGCAGCAGGAAGGCTCCCCGGGCGCGGGGTCCGTCGAGCAGTCCGGCGAGAGCGTCCATGGCGCCAGCGTAGACGAACGCGTATGCGGATGAGCCTCCGGAGCATGGAGAGTCCAGAGTGACCGGGGGAATCTGGAGTCATGACAGAGAACATGAAGCAGAACACGGTGCTGGTGACCTCGGCGACGGGCAAGACCGGCCGGCGGGTGGCCCAGCGTCTCACCGAGTCGGGCGTGGCGGTCCGGGCGGGCTCCCGCAAGGCGGGCACCGGCCCCGGCGAGGCCGTCCTCGACTGGGAGTCCCCGGCGACCTGGGGCCCGGCGCTGGAGGGGGTCGACGCGGCCTGTGTGGCGTACTACCCGGATCTGGCCTACCCCGGTGCGGTGGACGCGATGCGGGGCTTCGGGCGGGCGGCGGCCGAGGCCGGGGTGGGGCGGCTGGTGCTGCTCTCCGGGCGCGGGGAGCCGGAGGCGGTGGCGGCGGAGAGCGCGCTGCGCGAGTCGGGGGTGGATCTCACGGTCGTGCGCGCGGCCTTCTTCGCCCAGAACTTCTCCGAGGGCGCGCTCGCCGACGGGGTGGCGCACGGCGTCATCCCCTTCCCGGCCGGGGGGACGGCCGAGCCGTTCATCGACGCGGACGATCTGGCGGAGGTGATGGTGGTGGCGCTCACCGGCGAGGGGCACGCCGGGCGGACCTACGAGGTGACCGGGCCCCGGCTGGTCACCTTCGACGAGGCGGCGGCCGAGATCACCCGGGCCACCGGGCGCGAGGTGCGCTATGCCCCGGTCTCGGAGGAGGAGTTCCGGGGGATGCTGCCGGCGCTGGGCTTCTCGGAGCCGGAGGCGGCCTGGCTGGCCGGGCTCTTCGCGATGCTGATGGACGGGCACAACCAGTCGGTGACGGAGGATGTGCGCCGGGTGCTGGGCCGTGAGCCGAAGGACTTCCGGGAGTTCGCCCTGGACACGGCGTCGGCGGGCGCCTGGGCGCGCTGAGCCCGGACCCGGGTGGGGCCGGCCCGCACCGGGCCGCCTCATCGGCGGGCTCCGGCCCGAGCCGCGCGCCGTCTGCCGCGCGGCGTCTCCCGCGCGGCGCCGTCACGGCGGAGCCGGGCCCCTGACCGCGAGGACCTGCTCGACGGTGTCCGCCTCCCCGGCCGGTTTGTCGGGGCGGTGGCGCAGCACCCGGGCGAAGCGCAGGGTGACCCCGGCGGGGTAGCGCGGTGAGCGCTGCACCCCGTCGTAGGCGATCTCCACCACCAGCTCGGGCCGGACCCGTACGGTGAATCCGTCGTCCTCGACCGCGAGCGCGCCGAGGCGTTCCGTCTGCCAGCGCAGCATCTCGTCGGTGAGCCCCTTGAACGTCTTGCCGAGCATGACGAGGGAGCCGTCGGCGGCCCGGGCGCCCAGATGGAGGTTGGAGAGCAGGCCGGTGCGCCGGCCGTGGCCCCACTCGGCGGCGAGGACGACGAGATCGAGGGTGTGCACGGGCTTGACCTTGAGCCAGGAGCGTCCCCGGCGGCCCGCCGCGTAGGGCGCGCCGAGCGCCTTGACGAGGACGCCCTCGTGGCCCCGGCGCAGGGTCTCGGCGAGGAACTCCTCGGCGGCGGCGACCTGCCGGGGGTCCCCGGGGTCGTCGACGACGGCGCGCCGGACCCGCATCGGCTCCGGGACGACCCGGGCGAGGACGGCGTACCGCTGCTCGCCGGTGCGGTCGAGCGTCTCCTCGCCGTCGGCGGCGAGGATGTCGAAGAAGACCGGGGACACGGGCAGGGCGGCGCGGGCCGACGCCACATCGGTGCGGGAGCCGACGCGGGAGGCGATCTCCTGGAAGGGGACGGGCCGGCCGCCGGCGTCGAGGGCGATCACCTCGCCGTCGAGGATCAGCCGGTCGCCCGCCAGCAGCCGGGCCGCCTCGGCGACTTCGGGGAGCCGGTCGGTGATGTCGTCGAGGGAGCGGGTGTGGACGCGGACCTCGTCGCCGTCGCGGTGCACCTGGACGCGGATGCCGTCGAGCTTCTCCTCCACGGCGCAGGGCGCGCCGAGGGTGCGCACGGCCTCGGTGACGGACGCGGCGGTGTGGGCGAGCATCGGGAGCACCGGGGTGCCGACGGTGAGCCGGAACCGTTCCAGCGCGGCGGGGCCCTCGGCGAGCAGGGGGCCGGCGACCCGGGGCAGGGAGCCCGCCAGCATGACCGCTCGGCGGACCGCGTCGGGGGGCGCGTGGGCGGCCCGGGCGACACCCTCCAGGGCGATGGCGCCGAGCGCTCCCTGCCGTACCTCGCCGAGCAGCAGCCGGGTGAGGAAGTGCTGCTCCTCGGCGGTGGCGGCGGCCAGCAGCTCCCGCAGGAGGTCCCTGCGGCCCGCCTGGGAGCCCGGTCCGGTGAGCCGGGCGAGCGCGGTGAGGGCGGCGTCGGTGGCGGCGAGGGTGAGGGTGGGGGCGGAGGCGGGTGGCGGGGGGTCGCGCAGGGCGCTCCAGCCGATGCCGATGCGGCCCTGCGGGAGGCGTCCGGCGAGGTAGGAGATGACGAGGGCGGCCTGGTCGGGTGGGGTTTCGGCGAAGAGGGCGGCGAGGAGGGAGATCTTTTGGGAGCGGGCGGGGGTGGTGGTGACCTCGCGGGAGACCTCGGTGAGCCGGGTCAGCGGGGTGTCCGGGGCCGGGGCGTCGGCGACCATGCGCCCATGGTGCCTCGCGCTCCGCGCCTCCGCACCCCCACCACCCGGGTGCGCCCGCCCCCGGACCCCCGCGCCTCGATCCCCGGCGCCCCGGGATTCCGCGCCACCTGTGCCACGTGCGACCCGGGCACTCCCGGGGGCGCCTCCCGGAGGCAGCCCTGGGGGAGCTGGGGACCGGCCCCCCTGTCACCGCCGACCCGAGCCATCCAGCCCGTCCGGGGGCACCTCCCAGAGGCAACTCCGGAGGAACTTGAGCCCGGCCCCCGCACCACAGGAGACCCGCACCAACCCAGCCCGTCCGGCGATTGAGGACGGACCCCGCACCACAGGAAACCCGCACAAACCAAGCCCGTCCGGCGATTGAGGACGGACCCTGTGCGACAGGACCCCGCACCCTGCGGGCCACGGTCGGGGGGGGGGGGCGGCCCCCCCCCCCGCCCCCCCCCCCGCGCG
>NZ_JBEOYB010000105.1:0-16760 GCF_040296845.1 Streptomyces sp. NPDC001985 | reverse complement strand
CACCTCAGCCCCTCCGGCGTTTGAGCCGCAGCACCCCAGCCCCTCCGGCGATTGAGCAGCACCACCTCAGCCCCTCCGGCGTTTGAGGAGCGGGGGTTCGGGGGCTGGCCCCCGACCGTGGCCCGCAGGATGCGGGGTCCTGTGGCACAGGGTCCGTCCTCAAGCGCCGGACGGGCTGGGTTTGCTCGGGCTGCCTGTGGCACAGGGTCCGTCCTCAAACGCCGGACGGGCTGGGTTTGCCGGACGGGCTGGGTTTGCTCGGGCTGCCCGGGGTGCGGGGTCCGTCCTCAAGCTCCCCCAGAGCTGCCTCTGGGAGGTGCCCCCAGACGGGCTGGAGTTGTGCGGGTCACCTGTGGTGCGGGGGCCGTCCTTGAGCTTCCCCAGAGCCCGTCCGGGAGGTACCCCGGACGGGCTGGAGACGCACAGGTGCGGGGCGGGGGGTTGTCAGACCCCCGTGGGATGCTCGGGAGCATGGACCGTGAGCAGCTTTTCGCAGATCTCGACCGCGTGCGCTGGCGCGACCTCGACCACGCCTACGGCGAGGCCGACGACCTGCCCGCCCTGCTCCGCGCGCTCGCGGCCGACGACGAGCGGGCGCAGGAAGCCCTGGAGGAGCTGTGGAGCACCATCCTCCACCAGGGCACGGTCTACGCGGCCACCGCCGAGACCGTCCCCTTCCTCGCCCGCCTCGCCTCCACCGGAACCCTCCCCGCCGAACTGCTCGCCCTCCTCGGCGGCATCGCCGAGAGCCGGGACGAGCACGGCACACCCCACCCCGGGTCCTGCCGCGCGGCCGTCGCCCGCCAGCTCCCCCTGATCCTCCCGCTGTTCGGCTCGGACGACCCCGAGGTGCGCGCCTCGGCCGTCTGGGCCGCCGGCCGCACCGGCTCCGTCGCGGCCCTGCCCGAGCTGCGCCGCCACTGGCGGTCGCGGGAGGAGCTCCCCTCGGTGCGGGCCGAGTTGCTCGCCGCCATCGCCGCGGTGGACCCGGCGGGCGGCGCGGCCGCCGCGTTGGCCGCCCTCACCCCCGACACCCCGGCCGAGCTGCGCGTCGTCGCCGTGCTGACCTCCCTGGACCTGGGCCTCGCCTGGACCCCCGCGCACCGGGAGGCGATGGTGTCGCTGCTGCCCGCCGGCCCGCATGTGGCCGGCCGTATCGACGCCGACCACGGCGAACCCCTCCACTACGCGGTGGACGCGCTGCTGCGCCGCGACACCGACGCCGACCGGACCGGGGCGTACGAGCTGATCGAGGCCGCGCTCCGGCTGCCGGACCCCGGGGCGCGGGCGGAGGCGCTCTGGGCGGCGGAGCACGCCTGCATGATCTCGCGCGGCGCCCCGGCCCGGCTGGCCCCCGCGCTGCTGGCCCTGATCGGGGACCCGTCGTCCACGGTCACGGCAGCCGCCCTGCCGGTCCTCGGCAAGCTCGGCGGACACGCGGCCCCGGCCGCCCCGCTGCTCGCCGCGCTCGCCGCCCCGGCCGGCGATCTCGCGGACCGGGCGCTCGAAGCGCTGCTCCGGATCGCGCCCGAACAGGCGGGCCCGCTCCTCGCCCGCGATCTGGACGGCAGGCCCCGCACGATGCGCGCGGTGACCGGTCGTCCCGGCCGCCTCCCCGCCCTCGGCATCCCCTACGCCACGGAGCTGCTGAACGCGATCCGCATCAGGCTCACCCGGATCGCCGGCGCCGACGACCCCGCCGCGGGCGACCCCGACGGCCTGGCCGGGCTGCTGCGGAGCTGGGGCCCCCGGGCCGCCGCCGCCCTGCCCGAGCTGTCGGCCCTCTGCGAGCGGTTTCCCACCGGGACGGCGGAAGCGCTCGCCGCGGTCTGTCCGCCGGAGCACCGGGAGGAGACCGCCGCTCTTCTGCGGCGTGCCGCCGCTGCCGAGTCGGCGCGGGCGGCGGGCCGCCGGGCGGCGGCCGAGGCCCTGCGGACCCTCACCGGGGAGACGGGCCCGCTGGTGAGCGCCCTCCAGGAGGCGCTGGCCGAGAGCCCGGACCCCGGGACGGCGCGGGCGGCCGGCGAGCTGGGCCCCGAGGGGAAGACGCTGGTCCCGGAGCTGCGGCGGGCCCTGACCCCACGGGGCCGGAAGCGCGTCGCCCATCAGCTGAACACCGACACGCAGGCCGCGCTGGCGCTGTGGCGGCTGACGGGCGAGGCCGAGGAGCCGGTGCGGGTGCTCGGGGGAGTGCTCGCGGAGGCGGCGGACGGGATGTGGACGCGCGGGGAGCTGGCGCTCGCGGCCCGCGCGGCCGGCTGCCTGGGCGCCGAGGCCACGTCCCTGGCCCCCGCCCTGGAGGGCCTGCTCGACGACCCCCGGCAGGCTCCGGGCGCCCTGCTCGCGCTGCACTCCATGGGTCAGCCGGCGGACCCGGTCCGGGCCGCCGGTCTGCTGCTTCTCTCGGCCGAGCTGGGCGTGGAGTGGGAGACGGCCCTGGAGGCCCTGGACACCCTCGGCCTGGTGGCACTGACCCCGGAGGTGACGGCCCGGCTCACCGCGCTCGCCGAGCGCGATCCGCGCGTGGTGGTCTCGGGCCCGGAGCCGGAGATCATCCCGGGTGACGAGCGGCTGCGCGCCCGCGCCCGGCAGTTGCTGGCACCCTCCTGACCCGCCCGGCTCAGCCCCCGGGGCGCCAGTCGGGCCGGCGCCCGCTCAGACCCACCACCCGGTCGAGCAGCGGCGCCGTGCCGGGGACCTCCACCACCGGCCCGAACATCCCGGCCCGGCCCGCGTCGTCCCCGTCCGGGCTCAGCAGCCGGTAGGAGGTGCGCAGACTCGACTCCGCGGGCGCGTACTCCTGTCCGGTGGCACGGGCCAGATCCCATCCGTGGACGACCAGCTCATTCACCGCCACCCGGCCGGCGATCCCGGCGGGCAGCTCCACATTCCCGGCCCGGGTCGTTCCCTCCCACGCTGCGGGCCGCTCCCAGGCCGCCGCCAGTTCGGTGAGCCGCCGGGGGAGCAGCGACCGCCACTCCTCGTCCAGCACCGGCAGCGATTCCCCCGGGTCGGTGTCGGTCGTCGGGCCGAACTCCTTCCGGGCCGCGTCGCGGAAGGCCGCGGAGAGCAGGGTGAGATGCCCGAGCAGCTCCCGTACGGCGTACCCGGGGCAGGGTGTGGGGTCCCCGAGCCGGTCGTCCCCGATCGCGTCGAGCAGCCGGGCCACTCCGTCGGCGGCCGGCCGCATTCCGGCGTCGTCGACCGGGTCGGGGGCGCCGGAGCGGTCGGAGGTGTGCGGGGTCGGTGGGGTCGGTGAGGTTTCGTCCATGCAAGAGGAGACCATCCCGGAGCCGGAAACTCATCTCCGCGCCGCCGCCTTCGGAACGGAATCCCCCGTGTGCCCCTGCCCGCCTTCACTTCACTTCCGTCAGCCTTCCGTCGGCCACGTCGAAAACGAATCCGCGGAGGGATTCCTTGTGCGGAATGGAGAGTTCGACCTCGATGCGCCGCACGGACTGCCGTACATCGTCCTCAAGGTCGCGGAAGGCCTCCGGAGCCCAGGAGGGACGGATTCCGGTGTCCCCTTCGATCTGCTGTTTGAATTCATCGTCCTTGAAGGTCAGCATTCCACAGTCGGTGTGGTGGATCAGCATGATCTTCCTGGTGCCGAGGAGCCGCTGGCTGATGGTCAGCGAGCGGAGTACGTCCTGGCTGACGACCCCTCCCGCGTTGCGGATCACATGCGCGTCGCCCTCCCGGAGCCCCAGAATCCGGTAGATGTCCATGCGGGCGTCCATGCAGGCGACAACCGCAAGCCGCCGGGCCGGCGGCAGCGCGAGCGGTCCCGAGAAGGCCGCCGCGTACGACACATTGTTCGAAACGTATTCATCGATGACGGACATGATTTCCTCGCACGTCGAATGACCCGGCCGAGCTCCCGGATTCCCACCGGGAAAGGTAGCGATCGAGAATTCGAACATGGAAGACCTCACCGGAAAATGTCACGGCGCGGCAACAATAGGAGCGCCGGACCCCTGTGATCCATTGTTCTCACTCACCTTGAGCCGAGCCGGCCGCACGGGCCGTGAGGGGGTCCAGCGATGTATCCGGAATCCGGGGCCGAAGGCCCGTCCGGCCCGCCGGCGACGGCCTCGGGACGGACCCCGGAGCACACCCCGCGGCGGACCGGGGAGCAGGCCGGGGAGCAGGCCGGGGAGCGGGCCGGAGGGCAGGGGCCGGGGCAGGCCCAGGGACCGCCTTCGGGACCGGCTCCCGGCGGGCCTCCCGACGGACCGGCGGACGGAGCGCGCAGGGCCTTCCCCAGCGCGCTCACCGTGCTGGTCCTGGTCACCCTCGCGGTCTGGGCGGTGGCCTTCCTCATTCCCCCGGGGTCCTACGACCACGACCCGGACGGCGCGCCCGTCGAGGGCACCTACCACCGGGTCGACAGCGGGCGGAGCCTCACCGACCGCCTCGGCGATCTCTTCCTCGCCCCGGTCAACGGCCTCTACGGCATCCAGGACCAGAGCTCCGGAGAGGTCGGCCCCGATCTCACCGGCGAGCTGTACGGGAGCGCCGGGGTCTTTCTCTTCGTCCTCGCCATCGGCGCCTTCATCACCGTGGTCTTCGCCACCGGCGCACTCGACCTCGGCATCGCCCGTCTCGCCCACCGGCTGCGCGAGCGCGGTGCCCTGCTGATCGCCGGGGTGATGCTGGTCTTCTCCCTCCTCGGCACCGTCGAGGGCTTCGCCGAGGAGACCCTCGGCTTCTACGGGCTGATCGTGCCCCTGATGCTCGCCCTCGGCTACGACCGGATGGTGGCGACCGGCACCATCATCCTGGGCGCGGGCATCGGGGTGCTCTGCTCCACCGTCAACCCCTTCGCCACGGGGGTCGCCTCCTCCGCCGCGAACATCTCCGTCGGCGACGGCATCGCGCTGCGGGCCGCGATGTGGGTGGTCCTCACGGCGGTGACGATCGGTTACGTCGTCCACTACGCGCGGCGCGTCCGCCGGAACCCGGACCGCTCCCTCTCCGGCTTTCTCCCCGGCGACCGCGAGCACGCCGTGGCCCGGGAGGAAGCGGGCGCCCCGCCGGAACTGACCGCCCTCCACCGGACCGTACTGATCGTGGTCGCCCTGGTCTTCACCTTCATGATCTTCTCGGTGGTCCCCTGGGCGAGCGCCCTGAGCGGTGACGCGGACGCGGACCCGTACGGCTTCGAACTCGGCTGGTCCTTCCCCCAGCTGGCGGCGCTCTACCTGGTCGCCGCCGTCCTGGTGGGGCTGATCGCCCGCTTCGGCGAGCAGCGGCTCAGCGCCACCGTGGTCCAGGGGGCGGCGGACTTCATCTCCCCGGCGCTGGTGATCGTGCTCGCCCGGGGGGTCACGGTCATCATGACCAACGCGCAGGTCACCGACACCGTGCTGCACTCCATCGAGGGCGTGGTGCGCGGTACTTCCTCGGGGCTCTTCGCGGTCATCGTCTTCGTCGTCAACCTCCCGCTGTCCTTTCTCATCCCCTCCACCTCGGGCAACGCCACCCTGACGATGCCGATTCTCGCCCCGCTCGCCGACTTCGCCGGGGTCTCGCGGGCCGTGGTGGTGACGGCGTGGCAGTCGGCGAGCGGCTGGATGAACCTCTGGGTCCCCACCACGGCGGTCACCATCGGCGGGGTGGCGCTGGCGAAGGTGGGATACGACCGGTATCTGCGGTTCGTCTGGCCGCTGCTGGCCATTCTGGCGGTACTGATCTGCGGATTCCTGGTGGCCGGCGCGAACCTGACCTGAGCGGTGGCCGAGGGGCGGCCGAGCGGCGGTGGCCGACCGTGGGCCGACCGTGGGCCGACCGGGAAATCCCGGTGAGGTCTTGATGTACGGACGTCCGGTGTGTCATATAGGTCTGGACCATTCTCGTCCGCTTGCGGAGGTCCCACCCGTGCAACGTCCCCCCACACTCCTCGCGCTGGCCGTTCTGACCGCGCTCACCCTCACCGCCTGCGGAGGTGACGACAAGGACACCGAGTCCCCCACGACTCCGTCCGGTGTCACCGCGCAGGCGGGCAGCGCCACTTCCGTCCATGTGATGTGGGAGAAGTCCTCCGACAACCGGGCCGTCACCGGCTACGAGGTGTTCCAGAAGGGCAAGAAGGTCCACTCCCTGCCCGCGACCAAGACCATGGTCGACGTCGACCGGCTGAAGCCCAGCACCGCGTACAGCTTCACCGTGCGGGCCCGGGACGCGGAGGGCAATCTCTCCGAGCCCAGCCCGGCGATAGCCGTGACCACGCCCAAGCCCACCCCCGAGGACAAGAAGCCGCCGACCCGGCCGGTGCGGCTCAAGGGCGAACTGGACGGCAAGCGGGCCGTCGTCCTCACCTGGGGCAAGGCCACCGACAACACGGCCGTCACCTCGTACGACATCTACCAGGAGGACTCCCGTGTCCACAGCGTCGCGGGCACCGAGTCCCGTGCCAGGGTCACCGGGCTGCGCCCCGGCACCGTCTACACCTTCACGGTGCGGGCGCGGGACGCGGGGGAGAACTCCTCGCCGGACAGCAACGCCGTGGATCTGACCACCGCCGCCGACCCCGGCGAGGGCCCCAGCACGGCCCCCACCGATCTGCGGGCCGAGGTCCGCAAGGGCAGCATCGAACTGAGCTGGACCCCGCCGAAGGCCGACGGCGAGATCGACTCCCATGAGCTGTATCTCAACGGGAAGCCCGCGACCACCATCGTCTGGGGCGCCATGCCGGCGGACGGCAAGGCGAAGTACACCATGACCGTCACCGAACCGGCCGGCACCCGCTACAGCATCAAGCTCCGGGCGAAGCTCCCCGACGGCAAGTGGGGCGACTTCTCGGCCCAGCGGACGGTCGTCGTCCGCTGAATCGACTCGCGGTGTCCGCCCCGGCCCGGGGGGCGGGGCGGGCACCGCGGAGTTCAGCCGCCGGCCGGGGCGGCGGAGGCGAGGGCCCGGCCGGCCGAGCAGCCGTTCAGCCGGTCAGCCGGTCAGCCGTTCATGGGCGGGCAGGGTCGGAAAGCCGGCGCGGCTCTCGTCCGGGGCGACCGTCAGCGGCAGATCGTGGGCCTCCCGCCACTTGCCCTCCGCGAAGGCGGTCTCTCCGAGTTCGGCGCGCAGGGCGTCGAGTTCCCCGGCGGCGGTGCGGCGGGTCAGCTCGGCGGCGGCCGTCTCGCCGGTCTCGAAGACCACCCCGGCGTTGATCCACTGCCAGAGCTGGGAGCGGGAGATCTCGGCGGTGGCCACATCCTCCATCAGACCGAGGACGGCGACCGCGCCCGTGCCGCGCAGCCAGGACTCGATGTGACGGACGCCGACCCGGACCGCGTTGCGCGGCCCGTCGAGGGTCGGCCGGGCGTCGGGCGAGTCGACGGCGATCAGCTCAGCCGCCGTGACCGCGACCTCCTCGCGCAGCCGGTCCTTCCGATGGGGCCGGTCGCCGAGGACCGCGTCGAAGGACGCCTGTGCCAGAGGCACCAGATCCGGGTGCGCCACCCAGGAGCCGTCGAAGCCGTCGGCCGCCTCCCGGTCCTTGTCCGCCCTGACCTTCTCGAAGGCGATCCGGTTCGCTTCCTTGGGATTGTGCGGGGTCCTGTGGTGCGGGGTCCGTCCTCAAACTCCCCCAGAGCTGCCTCTGGGAGGGGCCCCCAGAGGGGCTTGGTTCGCCCCCAGGGCCCGGGTGGGCCGGGGGTGGTCGAGTTGTGTGTGGTGCGGGGGCGCTCGTGGTCGTCATCCCAGGCGGGTGAGATCCTCGGGGGTGTCGATGTCGTACGGCTCGGCGACATCCCCGCACTCGACCAGCCGAAGCACACCGGAGTGCGCCTCCAGATATCCCCGGGCCCCCCGATCGCCCACCGCCCCCGCCCCCACCGCCCCCCAGTGCCCCGCCCCGATGAGCACCGGATGGCCGCGCTCGCCGCCGTACGAGGCCGTCGCCAGGGTCCCGGGGGAGCGGTACGCGCCCCTGACGCGGGCGACCGCAGCCGCCCCGATGCCCGGCTGGTCCACCAGCAGCACCAGGGCCGCCCCCGCTCCCGTCCCCGCGAGGGAGGCGAGCCCGGCCCGCAGCGACGAGCCCATCCCCGTGGCCCAGTCCGGGTTGTCGACCAGCACACAGCCGCCGAACTCCGCCTCCGCCCGCACCCGGTCCGCCGCCGCGCCCACCACCACGTGCACCGGGCCGCAGCCGCCCGCGCGCAGGGTCCGTGCGGCGTGCTCGGCCAGCGGACGGCCCCGGTGGCTGAGCAGTGCCTTCGGCCGGCCGCCGAGCCGCCGTCCGCCGCCCGCGGCGAGCAGCAGCCCGGCGACGGCCCGGCCGGACGAGGGGAGTGGGGGTGAGGGCTGCGGTGAGGTCATGGGGACACCCTGTCGCACGACCGGCGCGGAAAGCGGCAGGGCGGCGCGGCCGGGGCCGCGATACCGGGGGTTCGTCCAGCCGTCACCGTGAATTCGGTCCGCGGAGTGGCGCTCACCGAGTGAGATGGCGTTAACTTGCCCGCAACTCAGGGTGGTTGACCGTCGACTGACGGTCGTGGGGACCGTCCCCGGGGTGTGCGAGGGGGAGTGCTTTGTTGCGGAGCGTGGGACAGACGCCGGTGACAGGGAGCGGGAAGGACCCGCGGGCGGCGGCGCTGGGAGCCGCGGTCTCCCGGTTGCGCCGGGAGCTGGCGGGCCATCCGGGGCGGCTCCCCGACCGGGGGATCGCGGACGACGAACTCGCCGTGCTGGCCACGATGGCGGCATCGGGCACGCCCGACATTCCGCGGATGCGGCGCTCGCTGCTGCTGATCGCGGGTGCGATCGGCTCGGTGAGCGCGCTGGGGCCGGCCCTGATGCAGGTGCGGCACGCGGTGGACCTCTTCGGCGGAGGCGGCCGGTAGCCTCCCGGCGGTCCGCCCGGGCCGGCCCCCGTCAGCGGTGGCGGGCCCGGCGCGGGCGTTTTAGCGTGGGGAGGAAAGCGTCAAAACGACCTTCTAGCACGCAAGGGAAGCCGCTATGGCCGATAAGCCGGCAATCGTTCTGGTGCATGGGTTCTGGGGAGGCGCGGCCCACTGGGGGAAGGTGATCCTGGAGCTGAGGAACCGTGGCTACGGCTCCCTCTACGCGGTGGAGAATCCGCTCACCTCGCTGGCCGAGGACGCCGAGCGCACCCGCAAGATGGTGAAGCAGGTGGACGGACCGGTCGTTCTCGTGGGCCACTCCTACGGCGGCGCGGTCATCACCGAGGCCGGCGATCTGCCCAATGTCGTGGGTCTGGTCTATGTCGCGGCGTTCGCACCCGACGCGGGGGAGAGCCCGGGGCAGATCAGCCAGGAGAACCCTCCGGCGGCCTTCGAGAACCTCGCACCCGACTCCGACGGCTATCTCTGGATCAAGCAGGACAAGTTCCACTGGAGCTTCGGCCAGGACCTCGGCGACGACGAGGCGACGATCATGGCGATCACGCAGAAGGCGCCGCTCGCCTCCACCTTCGGCGACAACATCACCGCCCCGGCGTGGCGGAAGAAGCCCACCTGGTACCAGGTCTCCACCAGCGACCGCATGATCCACCCGGACAACGAGCGCCGGATGGCCGAGCGGATGTCGCCGCGCAAGATCATCGAACTCGACGCCAGCCACGCGTCGCTGGCCTCCCACCCGAGGGAGATCAGCGATCTGATCGAGGCGGCGGCGGCCGAGGCGTCCTGAGGCGCGGACCCGCCGCGACCGAGGCGACGAGGAGCGGGCGGGGACCCGGGAGAGCGACCGGGTTCCCGCCCTTCCCGCTGCCCCGCCCCGCCGTCCATCCGCGCTCGTGGTCCTCGCCCCGTGGCTCATCCGCGCTCGTGGCGCCCGCGCCCCGGGCCCGTGCCCGCGCTTGAGCGCTCGCCCCCGGTCCGTACCCGCGCTGGTGGTGCTCTCTCAGCCCGTGGCCGTGGCGGCCGTGCCCGCGCTCGTCAGCACCGCCGACAGCTCCCTGGCGACCTCCTGGAGCACCGGAACGATCCGTACCGTCACCGCGTCCGTCACCCGCCCGGCCGGGCCGGAGATCGAAATGGCCGCCGCCGTCGGCGCGTTGGGCACCGGGACCGCGAGACAGCGCACCCCGATCTCCTGCTCGCTGTCGTCCACCGCGTACCCATGCCGCCGCACCTGCTCCAGCGCCTCCAGGAAGGCGTCCGGGCTGGTGATCGTCTTCTCGGTGGCGGCCGGCATTCCGGTCCTGGCCAGCAGCGCCCGTACCGCATCGGGCGGCGATCCCGCGAGCAGCGCCTTGCCGACCCCGGTGGAGTGGGGCAGCACCCGCCGCCCGACCTCGGTGAACATCCGCATCGAGTGCTTGGACGGCACCTGCGCCACATAGACGATCTCATCGCCGTCGAGCAGGGCCATATTGGCCGTCTCGCCGGTCTCCTCCACCAGCCGGGCGAGATGGGGACGGGCCCAGGTGCCCAGCAGCCGGGACGCGGACTCGCCCAGCCGGATCAGCCGGGGCCCGAGCGCATAGCGGCGGTTGGGCTGCTGGCGGACATAGCCGCAGGCCACCAGTGTGCGCATCAGCCGGTGAATGGTGGGCAGCGGCAGACCGCTGCTGACGGACAGCTCACTCAGCCCGACCTCGCCGCCCGCGTCGGCCATCCTCTCCAGCAGGTCGAAGGCCCGCTCCAGGGACTGCACACCGCCGTTGCCGGCGGACTTGGCGGCATCGGAGGCACTGGCGCTGGACGTCGGCACGGGTGACGGTCCTTTCGAGCGGACGGACAAGGGAGCAGCCTACCGGGCCCGGTGTCCCCGGCACCGCGCCGTCCGGCGGGCGTCCGGGCCGGTCGGAGGGTGTCCGCCCGGCCCGGACCGCCCGCGCCGGGAGGGTGTCCGCCCGGCCGCGGCGGCCCGCGCCGGAAGGGTTGCCGCGGGGGCGTCGGCAGTCTTGACGGGGGGCGGAGCCCGGGTGAGACTCCATCAGCGGTTCGTTCAACAGTTCGTAGAACTGCACGGCGAGTTGCCGGGCGCGCGGGGAGCGGCGAGAGGGGGACGGGTGGCGGCGGTCGGCGAGGTGACCCTGCTGGTGCGCTCCACCCGGGTGGTCACTCCCCGGGGCACCCTGCCCGCCTCGGTCGCCGTCGCCGGCGACAGGATCGCCGCGGTACTGCCGTACGGCGCCGGAGCCGGGCCCGCCACCCGGGTCGAGGACGTCGGCGACGACGCCGTACTCCCCGGTCTGGTCGACACCCACGTCCATGTGAACGACCCGGGCCGCACCGCGTGGGAGGGGTTTCCCAGCGCCACCCGGGCCGCCGCGGCCGGCGGGGTCACCACCCTGATCGACATGCCCCTCAACTCCCTCCCGCCGACGACCACGGTCGGCGCCCTGCGGACCAAACAGGCGGTGGCCCGCCCCGGGGTGCGGGTCGATACCGGCTTCTGGGCCGGTGCGGTGCCCGGCAACACCGGCGAGCTGCGCGCCCTGCACGACGCCGGGGTCTTCGGCTTCAAATGCTTTCTGTCACCGTCCGGGGTACCGGAGTTCCCGGAGCTGCCACCGGCCGAGCTGGCCCGCGCCCTGACGGAGATCGCCGGCTTCGGCGGGCTGCTGATCGTGCACGCGGAGGACCCGGAGCGGCTGACGCCCCAGCGGCCGGGCCCCCGGTACACGGACTTCCTCGTCTCCCGCCCCCGCGCCGCCGAGAACAGCGCCGTCGCCCGGCTCATCGCGCTGGCCCGCCGTCTCGGCGCCCGGGTCCACATCCTCCATCTCTCCTCGGGCGACGCCCTGCCGCTGATCAAGGCGGCCCGCGCCGACGGCGTACGGATATCCGCCGAGACCTGCCCCCACTTCCTCACCCTCACCGCCGAGGAGATCCCCGACGGGGCGACGGAGTTCAAGTGCTGCCCGCCCATCAGGGAGGCCGCCAACCGGGACGCCCTCTGGGCGGGCCTCGCCGACGGCACCATCGACTGCGTCGTCTCCGACCACTCGCCCTGCACCACCGACCTCAAGTCCCCGGACTTCGCCACCGCGTGGGGCGGTATCTCCTCGCTCCAGCTGGGCCTGCCCGTGCTCTGGACCGAGGCCCGCCGGCGCGGGCACACCCTCGACGACCTGGCCCGCTGGATGTCCCGGGGGCCCGCGCTCCTCGCCGGGCTCGCGGGCAAGGGGGCCATCGAGCCGGGCCGGGACGCCGACTTCGCGGTCCTCGCCCCCGAGGAGACCTTCACCGTCGACCCCGCGCGGCTCCACCACCGCAACCCGGTCACGGCCTACGCGGGCAGAACCCTCCATGGAGTCGTCCGCTCCACCTGGCTGCGCGGCAGGCGCGTCGCGGCGGACGGCACCCCGGGCGGCCCGGCCGGCCGGCTGCTCGAAAGGAGCGACGGACCATGACCCCCTCCCCCTCCGATCCCCCCTCCGATTCCCCCTCCGAGGGCCCGGCGGCCCCCTCCGCCGACGGCCCCGGCGCCCCCGCCCGCTTCACCGGGGACGCCCGCCCCTACACCGGCGGCGATCCGTACGCCGACTACCGCGCCGCGCCCCTCCCCTTCACCCACCACACCGACCTCGCCGACCGCCGTCTCGGCGCCGGGGTCCTCGCCGCCAACGATGAGTTCTTCGCCCAGCGCGAGAATCTGCTGCTCCCCGGCCCCGCCGTCTTCGAACCCGGGCTCTTCGGCCACAAGGGCAAGATCATGGACGGCTGGGAGACCCGCCGGCGCCGGGGCCCCTCCACCGGCCGGCCGCACCCGGCCGGCGACGACCACGACTGGGCGCTGATCCGGCTGGGCGCCCCCGGCGTGGTCCACGGGATCGTGGTCGACACCGCGCACTTCCGGGGCAACCACCCCCGGTCCGTCTCCGTCGAGGCCACCGCCGTGACCGGTACCCCCGCGCCGGAGGAGCTGGGGAGCCCGGAGGTGACCTGGACGCCGCTCGTCCCCCGTACCGTCGTCGGCGGCCACGCCGCCAACGGATTCACCGTCACCGCCGGGCGCCGCTTCACCCATCTGCGGCTCCGCCAGTACCCCGACGGCGGCATCGCGCGGCTGCGGGTGCACGGGGAGGTCGTGCCCGACCCGGAGTGGCTCGGGGCGCTCGGCACCTTCGACCTGGTGGCGCTGGAGCACGGCGGACGGGTGACGGACGCCTCCGACCGTTTCTACTCCCCGCCGGAGAACACCATCCGTCCCGGGCGCTCCCGCCGGATGGACGACGGCTGGGAGACCCGCCGCCGCAGGGACGGCGGCGGCGACTGGATTCGCTACCGGCTCACGGAGCGGGCCCGTATCCGCGCGGTGGAGATCGACACCGCGTATCTGCTGGGGAACAGCGCCGGCTGGGCACGGCTCTCGGTGCGCGACGGCGACCACGACGGCGACGGCGGCGACGGACGCGGCGGTGGCGGTGAGGGCGGCGGCGCTTGGTCCGAACTGCTGCCGATGACCCGGCTCCAGCCCGACACCAACCACCGCTTCGTCCTCCCGGAGCCGCGGGTGGGGGATGGTGTACGCATCGACATCCACCCGGACGGAGGGATCGCGCGGCTGCGGGTCCTCGGGGAGCTGACGGACGACGGAGCGGCCCGGCTCCGGGAGCGCCACCGGCTCCTCGGCGGCTGAGCCGCCGCACCCGCCCGAGGGAGGCTCCGCCCCGGCCCGGCCGATGAGTTCCGGCCCCCGGCCGGGCCGGAACCGGCGACCGCACCGCGCGGCCCGGCTGATCCGCACCTCACGGAAGCAGGCACCCGCCATGGCCCAGCTCACTCTCACCACGTTCGTCACCCTCGACGGGGTCATGCAGGGCCCCGGCGGCCCCGACGAGGACCGCAGAGGCGGCTTCGAGCGGGGCGGCTGGTCCGTGCCGTACGGGGACGAGGACTTCGGCGCCTTCGTGACCGAGGTCTTCGACCGGGCCGGGGCGTTCCTCCTCGGACGGCAGACCTACGAGATCTTCGCCGGGTACTGGCCGAAGGTGACCGACCCCGGCAACCCGATCGCCTCCCGGCTGAACACCCTCCCCAAGTACGTGGCGTCGACCACGCTCACCTCCGCCGACTGGCACAACACCACCGTCATCGGCGGCGGCGACCTCGCCGAGGAGGTCGCCGCGGTGAAGGCCCGTACGGAGGGCGAGGTGCAGGTCCACGGCAGCGGGCGGCTCGCCCGGTCGCTGCTGGAGCGGGATCTGGTGGACAACCTCCATCTGCTCGTGTTCCCCGTGGTCATCGGTCAGGGGCTGCGGCTCTTCGCCGAGGGGGCCACCCCCACCGCCTTCCGCCACACGGCCGCCCGCACCACCGCGTCGGGCGTCGCCATCCTCAGCTACGCGCAGGCGGGCCGCCCCGCGTACGGCTCGTACTGACGCCGTACCGACGCGGTACCGACGCCGTACGAGAGACCGCGCTCCCGGGTGCCCGGCGCGCCCGGGAGCCCTCGGTCACCTCATCCGGTCGCCGATCATCAGCAGGGCGAACCCCACCACGGCCACCACCACATTGGCGAAGATCACCTGGTCCTCCGGAACGCCGATGCCCTCCGTGAGGAACCGGGTGAACCCCAGGAAGGTGAACCAGCCCGTCAGCTCCCGGAGCACCCCGCACCCACCGCCGAGCAGCAGCAGAAAACCCGCACCTTCGAGAATCCTCTTCATGCGCCGATCCTGGAGCGCCCGGCCGGAGCGCCGCGTCGGCCCTCCGGATGGGCCGCCCGGCCGAAAGTCTCCCGTTCCCCGACTTTGGTAGCTTTCCGCCGCCGGTGGCACGGTCCGCCCGCGCCCGGTGCGTAGGTTGTTCGATATGACCCGTACGGAATACCGCTGGCTGCTCCCCTCGGCCATGGCGGACCCCCCTGTCGCGGAACTCGCGGGCGACCCGGCCCCGGGCAGACCGCGGCGGACCGTGCGCGACTGGCTCATCGACACCCTGGTCTTCCTGCTCGCCGCCGGCGTGGGACTGGCCGCCGCCGAGGCCAGCGGTGAGATCAACGGCTCGCACGCGATCGTCGTCTTCGACCAGCTGCTCGGTGCCGCGGCCTGCTGCGCGCTGTGGCTGCGCCGCCGCTGGCCGGTGGGGCTCGCCCTGGCCCTCGCGGTCGCCGGCGCGCTGACGCCCGTCGCGGGCGGGGCGTTCGTGGCCAGCCTCTTCAGCGTCGCCGTGCACCGCCCGTTCCGGCCCGTCGCCCTCG
The DNA here is from genome assembly GCF_040296845.1 of Streptomyces sp. NPDC001985. NCBI lineage: Bacteria > Bacillati > Actinomycetota > Actinomycetes > Kitasatosporales > Streptomycetaceae > Streptomyces > Streptomyces sp. NPDC001985. The sequence goes on along the minus strand of NZ_JBEOYB010000105.1, from coordinate 1,643 downwards.
TCGGGGCGGTCGGTCTGGTGACCGCAGTCATCCAGCCGCTCCTGCGTCCCGATCCCACCCTCAGCGTCCTCGGCTCGATCATCGCCGGGGTGGTGATGACCCTGCTCGCCATGGGCTGGGGCATGCTCGTCCGCTCCCGCCGGCAGCTCGTCGTCGTGCTGCGCGAGCGCGCCCACCGGGCGGAGGCCGATGCGGAGCTGCGGGCCGAGCGGGCCCAGCGGCTCGCCCGCGAGGCCATCGCCCGTGAGATGCACGATGTGCTCGCCCACCGGCTGACGCTGCTGAGCGTGCACGCCGGAGCGCTGGAGTTCCGGCCGGACGCGCCGCCCGCCGAGGTCGCCCGTGCCGCCGGGGTGATCCGCGACAGCGCGCACGAGGCGCTCCAGGACCTGCGGCAGATCATCGGCGTGCTGCGCACCCCCGGCGAGGCCGAGGCGGGCGACCGGCCCCAGCCGACCCTCGCCACTCTCGACGCCCTGATCGCCGAGTCCCGGGCCGCCGGGATGACGGTCGTCCTCGACAACCGCATCCCCGACCCCGCCGCCGTCCCCGCGGCCACCGGGCGCACCGTCTACCGCATCGCCCAGGAGGGCCTGACCAACGCCCGCAAGCACGCCCCCGGAGCGGAGGTCACCGTCGCGGTCACCGGCCGCCCCGGCGAGGGGGTCACCGTGGCGGTCGACAACCCGGCCCCCGTCGGCGAGGTCCGCGCGGTGCCCGGCTCGGGGCAGGGGCTCATCGGCCTCACCGAGCGGGCCACCCTCGCCGGCGGAAGCCTCCGGCACGGCCGCACGGGTGACGGCGGGTTCCGGGTCCGGGCCTGGCTACCGTGGGCCGCATGACTATCCGGTTGCTCGTTGTCGACGACGATCCCCTGGTGCGCGCGGGGCTCTCCCTCATGCTCGGTGGCGCGGAGGATCTGCTGATCGTGGGGGAGGGGGCGGACGGCGCCGAGGTTCCGGCGCTGGTCGACCGGCTGGCACCCGATGTGGTGCTGATGGACATCCGGATGCCGGCGGTGGACGGGCTGACGGCCACGGAGGAGCTGCGCCGCCGCCCCGAGGCCCCGCAGGTCCTCCTCCTCACCACCTTCCACGCCGATGAACAGGTGCTGCGGGCCCTGCGCGCCGGGGCCGCGGGTTTCGTCCTCAAGGACACCCCGCCCGCGCAGATCGTGGAGGCGGTCCGGCGGGTGGCGGCCGGTGATCCGGTGCTCTCCCCGGCGGTCACCCGTCAGCTGATGTCCCATGTCGCGGGCCGGGGGCAGGACCGGGGCGCCGATCCGCGCGGGCGGTCGGCGGCGCGGCGGCTGGGGGCGCTGGCCGAGCGGGAGCGGGAGGTGGCGGTCGCGGTGGGCCGGGGCCAGTCCAACGCGGAGATCGCGGCGGCCCTCTATATGAGCGTGCCGACCGTGAAAACCCATGTCTCGCGCATTCTCGCCAAACTCGGCCTCAACAACCGGGTCCAGATCGCGCTGCTCGCCCATGACGCGGGCCTCCTTGAGCAGAAGGAGGAGTAAGGAGGGCTGAGACGGGCCGGCCCCTCCCGTGTCCGCCCCCCCCGGGGGGGCCCCCCCGGCGGGCCCCCGGGGGGGCGGGCCCCCCCCGGGCCCCCGCCCGGGGGACACACCGCCCGCCCGCCCC
>NZ_JBEOYB010000104.1:0-17677 GCF_040296845.1 Streptomyces sp. NPDC001985 | reverse complement strand
GGGCACGCGAGCCCGGGCGGTGCCGGGGCTCGCGAGCCCGGGCGGTGCCGGGGCTCGCCAGCCCGGCACGATCCGGGAGAGACGGCCTACGCGACCTTGGGGCCGCAGCGCATGCCGATGTAGACACAGCCCGTGCCGTCGGGCAGCGTGGAGAAGACCACGGGCATGTAGTCCTCGCTGAACGCCGCGCCCACCCCCGTACCGGCGAACACCGTCCCGGTCACCGGCAGCAGATCGATCTCCAGGGGTTCGGAGAAGTCCTTCATGCCGTCGACGAACGCGTAGCGCGCGTGCCCCGCGCCGTCCCGCTCGGTGACGGTGATGACCACACCCTCGCGCCGGTACGTGCCGACCAGCGGCGCGAAGTCGACGGCGGGCGGCCGGGCCGGCGGGGCGAAGGGCTCCGGCATGGTCACCCCGGCGAGTTCGGCGAGGAGTTCGCGGAAGAGCGCCGCGTACACCTCCCGCGCTCCGCCGCCGTTGGTGAGCAGCGCGACCGCGACGCCCGCCGACGGCACCACGCGCAGATAGCCGTACTGTCCGATCGAGGCGCCGTCGTGTCCGTACCCCTGGACGCCGTTCCAGTCGTAGAGGGTCCAGCCCAGGCCCCAGCCGTCGGAGCTGACCGTCCACTTGTCGGGGCAGTCCACCACCCGGCGCTGCATCAGCGCGACCGTCTCCCGGGACAGCACACGGGTGCCGTCCTCGGCCACGCCGCCGGCCAGATGCATCCGCGCGAGCCGGGCGAGGTCCCCGGCGGTGGCGATGACCCTGCCGTAGGGTCCGGCCGAGCGCGGCATCAGGTCCCACCGCGGCGCCGGGTCCGGGTCCTGGCCCGGGGCCCCGAGGTGGCCCATCGCGGCGCGGAACCGCAGCGCCTCCTCGGGCAGCGTCATGGTGTGGGTGAGACCGAGCGGGGTGAGGAGCAGTTCCCGCAGCGCCTGGTCCCAGACCCTGCCGGTCACCACCTCGACGATCCGGCCGAGCACGTTGTAGCCGACGCTGCTGTAGGAGATGGCGGTGCCGGGCGGGCAGTCGAGCGCCACGCCCCGCGCGGCCTCCACATAGCGGGCGAGGCAGTCGTCACCGCGTCCGCTGTCATGGGTGAAGTCGCAGGTGAGTCCGCCGGTGTGGCTGAGCAGCCGGCGTATGGTGATCTCCCTGTTCGCCTCGGGGTCCGCGACCGAGAACTCCGGCAGCACCTCCACGACCGGGGCGTCCAGGTCCAGTTCACCCGCTTCGGCGAGCCGCATGATCAGGGTCGCCGTGTAGACCTTGGCGATCGAGCCCATCTGGAAGACCGAGTCGGTGGTCGCCTCCACGCCCGTGCCGCGGTGCAGCACCCCGCGGGCCACTTCGTGGACGGTCCCGTCCACGAGGAGCGCGAGCGACGCTCCCGGGACGTGGTGCTCGGCGCAGAGCGCGTCGAGACGGGCCTGCCAGTGGGCGAGATCCGGCTGACGGCCCGCGGATTCCCGGGCCCCCCGCGCACCCCCGGCGGTCCGGCCGTCCTGTCCGTCCCGGCTCACGTTCTTCGGCATGTCCGCTCCCCTTCGATGCGTACGACGCTCTCTCGATGCGCACACTGTACGCACGGCAGAACGCTGTACGCAAGATGCGTACGTCGTCCGCTACGATGGGGAGGTCAGAGAACGAGCGGGAGCGAGGGGCGTATGCCGGCCGACGGGAAACCCAGTGAATCGGTGTGGACGCGTCCGCGCCGTCCGCAGCGGGAGCAGCTGACCCGCGAACACATCGTGGCCGCCGCGATCGAACTGCTGGATCTGGAGGGCATCGAGGCGCTCACCATGCGCGGACTCGGCGGCCGGCTGAACACCGCGGCCACCTCCCTCTACCGGCATGTGGCCAACCGGGACGAGCTGATCCAGCTGGCCGTGGACGAGGTCTACGGCGAGCTGGACCCGCCGGCCGCCACCGACCGCGCCCGGTGGCGGGAGTCCGTCACCCGGATCGCCGCCGAGCTGCGGGCGATGACCCTGCGCCACCCCTGGATGGCCCCCGAACTCGGCCAGGTCGGCCTGATCCACATCGGCCCGAACGCGCTGCGGATGTCCTCGGGGATGCTCGCCCACTTCGAGGCCGCCGGGTTCCCGCCCCAGGAGAGGGACCAGGCCGTGGGGACGCTCACGGCGTACGTCATCGGGATCGCGACCTCCGAGGCCGCGTATCTCTCGCTGATCGCCCGCAGCGGCAGAACCGAGCGGGAGTGGGTGGAGGGGCTGCGGCCCGCCCTCGACGCGGCCTCGCGGCAGGACCCGGGGCTGCGGGAGGGCGCATCCGCCCGGCGGGACGCGGACCCCCGGCAGATCCGGGACGACGCCTTCTCCTACGGGCTCGACCGGGTGCTCGACGGACTGGAGGCCCGGCTCACCGGCTGAACCGGCCCCGGCGCGCGGGGTGCGGGGCGGCGACCCGTGGCCGCGCCGCGTGAGCGCGGGCCGTCCGCAGCACGGTCGCCACGGCGGCGGCCACCAGGGGGCCGCGCCGCGTGCGCGCGGGCCGTCCGGGCGGGCCCGGTCCCCCGGCGGGACCGCCCGGTGGACAAGGGCGCGGCCGGTGTGTTCAGTTCCCCGGCCGGCCGGGCGCCGCCGTGAGCCCGTCCAGGGCCTCGGCCACCGCGCCCGGCAGCCAGTCGGTGGTGCGGGAGAGCGGGAAACCCAGTTCCCTCGCACGGGTGTTGCTCATGGCGTAGTGGCGGTCGAAGGAGTACGGCGACGCCTCCTCCCCGGGGGCGGCCGTGCGGTACCGGGGCCGGCGGCCGGTCTGCGCGGCGATCGCTGCGGTCAGGTCGTACACATCGAGCAGGCCGTCGGAGCAGGCGTTGACCGGGCCGGTGAAGTCGCCGGCCGCGGTGGCCCACAGCAGCAGATCCGCCAGCTCGCCGCAGTGGATGAAGACCGAGGGCTTCGGCTCCGCGTGCACGGTTATCTCCGTGCCCCGGGTGACGCGTTCGATGTAGTGCGCCAGCCGGCCGGTGAAGTCCCGGGCGCCGCCGCCGAGCACATGGGCGGCGCGCACGGAGGCGAACGCGAACCCCGCCTCCCGGGTGAGGACGGCCTCGGCCTGGCGCTTCCCCTCGGAGTAGTGCGCGTCGAGGTACTCCGCGTCGTGCCAGGGCAGATCCATCCGCACCGGCCAGTCCGCGGGGTCCACCCGGCTCTCCGGCAGCGGTGTGCCGTGCGGGACGGCGGGCAGTTCGGCGGTGGCGGGGTTGTAGACCTCGATCGTGGAGGTCATGACGTACCGGGGGGTACGGCCCCCGAAGACGCGGACCGCCGCGGCGGCCTGCACCGGGGAGTAGCAGAACTGGTCGATGACGGCGTCGAAGGTGCGGGAACCGAGGGCGGCGGCGAGGGCGGACTCGTCGTCGCGGTCGGCCACGAGGTGCTCGACACCGGGGGGCGCGGGGAAGGAGCCCCGGTTGACCAGAGTGACCCGGTGCCCGGCGGCCAGCAGGCGCTGGACCAGGAGTACACCGATGTAGCGGCTTCCGCCGATGACGCAGATTCTTTGCATGCGGACCATCCTGGGAGATCTACTGTCATCAGCGGAAGTGCCTCCTCACTGACGGCGCGTTAAGGAGAACTGTTGATCGATGTGCAGCGGCTCCGCGTCCTGCGCGCCGTGGCGGAGCACGGCAGCTTCAGCCGGGCCGCGGCGGCGCTCCGTCTCACCCCCTCGGCCGTCTCCCAGCACGTGGCCGCGCTGGAGCGCGGTCTCGGCGCCCAGGTCGTGGCCCGCAGCACCCGGGGGGTCACCCTCACCCGGGCCGGCCGGATCATGGTCGGCGCGGCGGAGTCGGTCGCCGCGGAGCTGGAGGACGCGAAGCGGCAGGTGGACCGGCTCGGAACGGGCCGCACCCGGCTCACGGTCGCCACGTTCACCAGCGGCGGCAGACTGCTGCTCCCCGGCGCCCTCGCCCGGCTGACCGCCGCCCACCCCGACACGGTGCTCCATGTGCGGGAGGCCGAGCCGGAGGAGAGCCTGCCGCTGGTCCGCCGGGGCGCCGTCGACCTCGCGCTCGCCTACCACTTCGACGGTCCGCTGCCCGGCCTCCACTCCACCGTGGAGTGGACCGCGCTCCTGGACGACCCAGTGCGGGTCGTCCTGCCCTCGGGACACCCGCTGGCGGGCCGGGCCGCGCTGGGCATCACCGAACTGGCGGCCGAGCCCTGGGTGCTCGGCTGCCTCAGGACGGAGGCGTATCTGCGGCGCTACGCCGAGCGGGCCGGGTTCGACCCGGAGATACGCGGCACCACGACGGACTACTTCTTCGCGCGCTCGCTGGTCGCCGCGGGCATGGGCATCTCCCTGATCCCCTCCATCGCGCTGGTCCCGCGCGCGCCGGGGGTGTGCACCGTGCCGATCCAGGAGCCGGGCCCGGTACGGCACATCGGGGTGGCGGCGATCGGCCGCCGCCGGGACCGGCCCCATCTCGCGACGCTGGTCCGGGCCCTGCGGGAGCAGGCCGCGGCGCACCCGGTGTGACCGCGCCGGGCAGGGCCGGCCGGCACGGGAACGGGCCCGGGGACCGTCCGGACCCGTCTCAGCGCACCGGCAGCCGGTCCGCGGCGGCGGCCAGGGCGGTGTCGTCGCCGTCGGTGTCCGCCCAGGCGACATGTCCGTCGGGGCGGATGAGGGCGGCGCGCACACCGGCCCAGCCGGCCGGGGGCCGGTCGAGGGTCGCCGCGCGCACGGTGAGGCCCGGGCGGGCGCGGTCCGTGAGGGCGCCGGTGCCGGTCAGGTCGAGCAGGAGGTGGCCGGCCGGGCGCAGTTGGGCGAAGAGGCCGTCGCCGGAGCCGGTGAAGGCCAGATCGGGGGCGCGGGTGCCGGTGAGCGGATGGGCGGCCGGGTCCGGGGCCGGGTAGGTGACGCCGAGCCCGGTGAGGCGTTCGGCCAGGGCGTCGTTGAGGGCCGGCTGGGTGGCGATCAACTCGCTTAGCAGGGAGCGCAGGGCGATGCCCTCGGGGGTGAATCCGGCCGTGAGGGCGGTCTGGGCGCGGCTGTGCGCGATCAGTTGGGCGCCGATGGGCCGGCGTTCGGCGTGGTAGGTGTCGAGCAGGCCGTCGGGGGCCCGGCCGCGCACGGTGGCGGCGAGCTTCCAGCCGAGGTTGTGCGCGTCCTGGATGCCGACGTTCATCCCGACGCCTCCGGTCGGGAAGTGCTGGTGGGCGGCGTCCCCGGCGAGCAGGGCCCGGCCCTCGCGGTACCGGTCGGCGAGCCGGGTGGCGTTGCCGAAGCGGGAGAGCCAGAGCGGGTCGCGCATCCCGAAGTCCTCGCCCGCGATGGCGCGGGTCCTGGACCGCAGCTCCTCCAGGGTGAGCTCGCCGGGCCACCGGGTGGTCAGACCGTCCGGGCTGACGCCGACGACCCGGTGCCGCCCGGGGGAGAGCGGCGCGACGATCACCCCTCCGCTGAGCCCGAAGGTGCTGAAGCCCGGCCGGGGCGGGGAGTCGAGGGTGACATCGCCGAGCCAGCCGAGGACGGTGGAGGGGGTGCCGGGGAAGTCGATGCCAGCGGCGGCGCGCACCGCGCTGCGGGTGCCGTCGCAGCCCACGATGTACGCCGCCGGGAGGTCGTACGGCCCGTCCGTCCCCTCGATGCGCGCGGTCACGGAGCCGGTGTGCCCGGTGAACCCCGTGACGCGGTGGCCGCGCACGATCCGCGCGCCGAGCGCGAGCGCGCGCTCCTCCAGGAGCTGTTCGGTACGGGCCTGGGGCAGGGCGAGGGTGTACGGGTACGGGGTGTCCAGCGCGCGGAAGTCGAGCCGCTGGTCGAGCAGGCCGAAGTGACCGCCCGGGATGGGCAGGCCCTCGTCGAGGAAGGGCCGGTGGGCGGCGCGGGAGGCGAGGATCTCCAGGGTGCGGGGGTGGATGGTGAGGGCCTTGGAGCGCTGGTCGATGCCGGTGCGCTCCTCCACGACGGTGACGGGGACTCCCCCCAGCCGCAGTTCGGCGGCGAGCCAGAGCCCGACCGGCCCCCCTCCGGCGATGACGATCCGCTGATCCATGAAAACCCCTCCTAGGTCAGTGACCAATACCGTCCGCGCAGTAAACTAGGTCAATGACCAATGCGCAAGCGTCCGAGGCCCGAGGCCCGAGGCTCGACCCCGCCGCGGTGATCAGCGCCGCACTGGAGCTGCTGGACGAGAAGGGCCTGGACGCCCTCTCCACGCGGGCGGTGGCCGACCGGCTCGGCGTACGGATGAACACCGTTCTGTGGCATGTGAAGACCAAGGCCCGGATGCTGGAGCTGATGGCGGACGCCGTCATCGGCGAGGCCGGGCTCGACGGCCTCCCGGCGCCCTGGCAGGACCGCGTCCGCGTCCTGGCCCGCCGGTTCCGCCGCGCCCTGCTCGGCCGCCGCGACGGCGCGGCCCTGGTGGTCGGCACCCACACCGCCGAACCCCACACCCTGCGCTTCGCCGACGCCCTGGTGGGCGCGCTGCTGGACGGCGGCCTGAGCGAGCGCGACGCCGCCTGGACGACCTGGACGATCGTCTACTTCACCCTCGGCCTCACCCAGGAGGAACAGGCGGCGGCCCGGGAGCCCCTGGACGGCCGCCTCGCGCGGGAGGTGTCCGGGACCGCCCACCCCGCTCTCCACCGCGTCCTGGGGCATCTCGACGCGGAGTCGTTCGGCGAGCGCTTCGAGTTCGGCCTGTCGGCGATCCTCGCGCCGAGGTGACCCGGCGCCACGGCGCGCGAGGCGGGGCGGCCGGGGCGCGCGAGGCGGGCCCGCGAGGCGGCCGGGCGGGGCCCGCGAGGCGGGCGGGCAGGCGGCGGAACACACCATTCCGACCCGCCCGATGGGCCAGGCGGAGGTTAGGCTAACCTAACCGCATGTCGGTTGCCCATGTCTCCGGTCGTGACCACGTCCAGGCGGTCCCGCCGCGGTGGTCCGCGCCGGTGATCGGCGGGGCGGAGGTGCCCTCCCCCTATCTGCTGACCACCGCGGTCTTCGACGGCAGCGAGCCCATGGGGCCGCTGTTCACCGGGGCGCACACCCACACCGACGGGCTCCTGGTGTGGCCGCACGCCGGGTCCATGACGCTCCACACCCCGAGCGGAGTGCGGCGGCTGGTGCCCGGGCAGGGGCTGTGGGTGCCACCCGGCACCCCGCACGCCTCCACCGCGGACCCCAGCGGCGTCGGCTGCTACACCTATGTGGCGCGGTCGGCGAGCCCGGTGACCTGGACGTCGCCGAGGGCGGTGAAGGTGGGGCGGGCGCTCCAGGAGATGCTGCTCCACCTCGACGCGACCCCGATGCGCGACGACCTGCGACTGCGCACCCAGCGGGTCATCCTGGAGATGCTCCAGGACGACCCGCTCCCCGTCCTGGAGGTGCCCGTCCCGGCGGACTGGCGCATCCACGCCCTCGCGGAGGACGTCCTGCGCGACCCGTACAGCGACCGCTCGCTGGAGGAGTGGGCCGCGCGGCACGCGCTGAGCGTGCGGACGGTCACCCGGGTGTTCAGCCAGGACACCGGGATGTCGTTCACCCGCTGGCGCTCCCTGGTGCGGATGTCCGCCGCGATGGGCCTGCTCGCCCAGGGGCACCCGGTGAACCTGGTCGCGCACCGCTGCGGCTACTCCGCGACGAGCGCGTTCAGCGCCGCCTTCCGCAGGGTCACCGGAGCCAGCCCGACCGAGTATCTGCGCGAGCGCTCGGTACCCGCGCCGGCCGAGCCGGCCGCCGGACCGCCCGAGCCGCCCGTGCGCTCCACCGGTGACACCGCACGGCCGGACGCTGGCCGATTCGCGACGCACCCTGGCCGGGACACGACGCACCGGGGCCCCGGAGTTCATTAGCTTTGGCCGAAGTGAGGGTTACCTAACCTCCGGCACGGCAGGCCGCGAGCCCCGTGCCTCGACCGCGCGCGTGTCCCGCACCGCCGGGCCGGCTCTCACCCCCGAACGCCGTCACCCGCCCGCGCGCCGCGCAGAACCGAGGAGAACCATGTCCCTGCCCACGTCCGCCCCCGCCCCGGCGGCCCGCCCCGCCGGGCTCTGGACCCGCGTCGCGGGCCTCGCGGTGACCGCCGCCCTCGTCCTGACGGGCTGCGGCACCTCCGACCCGGGGTCCGACGGGGACGGCGGCGCGGCGGAGAAGGGGTCCTCGGCGGCGTTCCCGGTGAGCATCGAGCACGCCCACGGCACCACCAGGATCTCCGAGAAGCCCCGGCGCGTGGTCGCCGTGAGCTGGATGAACCAGGACGTCGTGGCGGCGCTCGGCACCGTCCCCGTCGGCGTCGACAAGCAGTGGGGCGGCGACAAGGACGGCCACACCCCCTGGTTCCGCACCCAGGTCGAGAAGCTCGGCGGCGAACTCCCCGAGACCCTGAACTACGGCGACTCCGGCGAGATCGACTTCGAGCAGATCCTCTCGCTCGACCCCGATCTGATCGTCGGTCTGTACTCCGGCATCTCCGATGTCGACTACAAGCGCCTCACCGAGATCGCGCCCACGATCCCCTACCGGAAGCGGCCCTTCGACGGGGGCAGCTGGCAGGACATGACCCGCACCATCGGCAAGGCCCTCGGCGAGACCGGGAAGGCGGAGGAGCTGGTCACCGAGACGGAGAGCGTGCTCGCCGGCGTGGTGAGGGAGAACCCCGGGTTCAAGGGCAGGACCTTCGCCTACGGCACCTCCCTCACCCCCGGCTCCACCGAGGCCGGACTGTACGTCGACTACGACCCGAGGGTCCGGCTGCTCACCGAGATGGGCTTCGAGAACACCCCCTCCATGAAGGTCATCACCGACGGGGTCAAGGGGACCAACTTCTACGGCGGCGTCAGCCTGGAGAAGCTCGACACCGTCAAGGCCGATGTCTTCGTCGGCTGGGCCTATGAGGCCAAGGAGGTTCCGTACACCCTCAACGACCCCCTCTTCCGGCGCTGGGAGCCCATCGAGAAGAAGCGGTACGCGTTCGTCCAGACCCCTGAGCTGGGCATGGCCGTCAGCGGGCCGACGGTGCTGTCGATCCCCTGGGCCATGGAGCGGTACGTACCGCTGCTCGCCGACGCGGTCGCCGGCAAGGGCAGGTCGGACGTCCCCGCCTCCTGAACCGCCCCGCACCCGGCCCGCACCCGCACCGCCACACCCGAGGATCACCCGTGACGACCGCATCACCCCCCGGTGAGACCATCTCCGCACGGCGTGACGCGCCAGGCCCGTACTCCGGTACGGGCCTGGTCCCGCGTCACCGGCACCGCCTCCTGGTGCTGCTCACCGCCCTCGCGCTGCTCCTCGCCATGAGCGTTCTCAGCCTGATGGTCGGCGCCCGCGCGATCGCCCCCGGCACCGTGTGGGACGCCCTGTTCCACTTCGACGGGTCCCTCGACGAACACGCGATGGTCCGCGAGCTGCGGCTGCCGCGCACGGTGATCGGACTGGTGGTGGGAGCCGCCCTCGGACTGTGCGGGGCGCTCATCCAGGCGTTCACCCGCAACCCGCTCGCCGACCCCGGTGTCCTCGGTGTCAACGCGGGCGCGGGGTTCGCCGTGACCTTCGCCGTCGGTGTGCTCGGGATCACCGACCCGGCCCGGTTCGTGTGGTTCGCGCTCGCCGGGGCCTTCGCGCTGACCGTGATCGTCTACACCCTCGGCTCGCTCGGTTCCGACCGCGCGACCCCGGTGAAACTCACTCTCGCCGGAGTGGCGCTCACGGCCGTGTTCAGCGGGCTGACCTCCGCCCTCACCCTCAAGAGCCTGGCCACGCTCGACATCATGCGCTTCTGGGGTGTCGGCTCCATCGGCGGGCGCGGACTCGACATCCTCCCCGTCGCCCTCCCCCTCATCGGTGCCGGAATCGTCCTCGGCCTCCTCAGCGCCCGCGCCCTCAACGCCCTCGCGCTCGGCGACGACAGCGCCCGCGCCCTGGGGGTGCGCCTCGGCACGACCCGGGCGTGTGTCGTCCTCGCCGTCACCCTGCTCGCCGGAACCGGGGTCGCCGTCGCCGGTCCCATCGCCTTCGTCGGGCTGATGGTGCCGCATGTGGTGCGCTGGTTCACCGGACCCGACCAGCGCTGGATTCTCCCGCTCACCCTCGTGGTCGCCCCCGCCTTCCTGCTGGCCGCCGACATCGTCGGCCGGGTGGTCCTGCCGTCCGGGGAGCTGCGGGTGGGCCTGGTCACCGCGCTGGTGGGCGCCCCCGTCCTGATCGCGCTCGTCCGGCGCCGGAATGTGAGCGGACTGTGAACACCCCCTCGACCCGGAGAGCCGGACCCGCCGTGCCCTCCACCGCCACCCCGGCCCCCGGGCAGGCCCCGGCCGCCGGGGAGCCCCCCGCGCGCGTCGACTTCGGGCGTCCCTTCTGGACCTTCCGGCGGCTGGGCACCGCACTGCGCGTGGACCGCCGCACGGTCCTGGTCTGTGCCGTGCTCGCCGCCGCCACCCTGGTCCTCGGTGTCCTGACCCTCGGCACCGGCTCCATCCCGCTGACCCCCGCCCAGGTCGTCACCGCGCTCGTGGACCCGGAGTCGGACCGCCGCGCCCGGCTCATCGTGGTGGACTGGCGGCTGCCGAGGCTGCTCCTCGCGCTGGTCTGCGGCGCCGCGCTGGCCATCAGCGGAGCGATCTTCCAGTCCCTGACCAGGAACCCGCTCGGCTCGCCGGACATCATCGGCTTCTCCTCCGGCTCGTACGCCGGGGCCAGCGCCGTGATGCTCTTCCTCGGCACCGCCAACCACCCGGCGATCGCCGCCGGCTCGCTGACCGGCGGGGCCGTCGCCGCCGTGGTGGTGTATCTGCTGGCCTACCGCCAGGGGCTGCACCCGTTCCGGCTCATCATCGTCGGAATCGCCGTCGGCGCCGGTCTCAGCTCGCTGACCTCGATGCTGCTGCTCTCCGTCAGCCCGCAGCAGGCGATGCTGGCGGCGACCTGGGCGGCGGGGTCGCTCAGCGGACTGGGGTTCGGGGAGCTGGGGCCCACCGCCGCCGTCTTCGCCGTCCTGCTGCTCTGCTCCGTCGCCGTCGTCCGGCCGCTGGTCCAGCTGGAGATGGGCGACGACGCGGCGGTGGCCCTCGGCGTGCGCTCGCGGCGCGCCCGGCTCGCGGGGACCGTCGTCGGGGTCGCGCTCACCGCGCTGGTGACCGCCGCCGTCGGCCCGATCGCGTTCATCGCGCTGGCCGCCCCGCAGATCGCCCAGCGGCTGACCAGGGGCTCCACCACGCTGCGCGTCCTGCCCGCCGCGCTCACCGGGGCGCTGGTGCTGACCGCCGCCGACTTCACCGCCCAGCGGCTCGATCTCCCGGTGGGGGTGGTGACCGTCTGCGTCGGCGGGGCCTATCTCGCCTGGCTGCTCGCCCGCCAGTACGCGACCCGCCGATGAACCCCGCCCCGCCGCCCTCCCGAGGACCCCTGATGCCGCCGAAGACCGACCGCCCCGGGCCGCACCGCCCCGCCCCCGTGAAGGCGCCGCCCGCGCCGCCCGCCAGGCTGGAGGTGCGGGACGCGACCTTCGGCTACGCCCGGCGGCCGGTCTCCGAACATCTGGACCTGGCGATACCGGAGGGCTCCTTCACCGCCGTCATCGGTCCCAACGCCTGCGGCAAGTCCACCCTGCTGCGCGCGGTCGCCCGGCTGCTGGCGCCCACCGCCGGGCAGGTCCTGCTGGACGGCCGGTCCATCGCCGACTACCGCTCCAGGGAGGTGGCGCGCCGCCTCGGGCTGCTGCCGCAGACCTCGCTCTCCCCCGACGGCATCGGCGTCGCCGAGCTGGTCGCCCGGGGCCGCTATCCGCACCAGAGGATGACCCGGCAGTGGACGGCCGACGACGAGCGCGCGGTGGCCGCCGCGATGGCGGCGACCTCCGTCACCGGACTCTCCGGACGGCTCGTCGACGAACTCTCCGGCGGGCAGCGCCAGCGCGTCTGGGTCGCCATGGTGCTCGCCCAGGAGACCCCGGTCCTGCTCCTCGACGAGCCGACGACCTTCCTCGACATCGCCCACCAGATCGAGCTGCTGGAGCTCTTCACGGATCTGCACCGCTCGGGCCGCACCCTCGTCGCGGTCCTGCACGACCTCAACCACGCCGCCCGGTACGCGACCCATCTCATCGCCATGCGGGACGGCCGGGTGGTCGCGGAGGGCCCGCCGGCCGAGGTCATGACGGCCGGTCTGGTCCAGGAGGTGTTCGAGCTGCCCTGCCGGGTGGTGCCCGACCCGGAGACCGGCACCCCGATGGTGGTCCCGCTGGCCCGCCGGCGGGAGACCGCCCCGTGAGCCGGGCACCGGCCGGAGCCGGACCCGGACAGCTCTTCAGGATCGCGCTGCTGCGCGGCGGACGCGGGCCGCGCCTCGGACTGACCACCCTCGCGTTCATGCTCCACCAGCTCTGCGAGGCGCTGGTGCCGATCCTCATCGGCGTCGTCATCGACCGGGCGCTGGAGCCCGGCGACCCGGCCGCCCTGCTCCGCTGGCTCGCGGTGCTCGGCGGGGTGTTCCTGGTCCTGTCGCTGTCGTACCAGCGGGCCTCGACGGCGATGGTCGGCGTCTACGGCTACGCGGAGCACGCGCTGCGCCGGCTCGCCATGGCCCGGCTGCTCGACCCCCACGGGCTGCGCCGGCGCCCCGGTCCCGGCGAGGCCCTGTCCCTGGTCACCTCCGACACCTACCGGGTCGCGGGGGTCTCCTGGAGCGTGGTCGAGCAGGCCGCCACGGTCACCGCGATCCTCACCGCCTCCGCAGCGCTGCTGCTCATCTCCGTCCCGCTCGCGCTCGGGGTGATCGTCAGCACGGTGCTGGTCCTGCTGCTGATGCGGCGGCTCGCGATGCCGCTGGAGGCCCGGGGCCTGGCCGAACAGGGCTCCGCCGCCCGTGCCGGGGAGGTCGCCACGGACATGATCGGCGGGCTGCGGGTGCTGGCCGGGATGCACGCCCAGGCGGAGGCCGCCGACCGCTACCGGGCCGCGAGCGACGCGTCCAAGCGGGGCGCGGTCGCCGCCGCGCGCGCCGTCCTCGGCTACTCGGCCCTCAGCCAGCTGCTCTCCGGGGTCTTCCTCGCCGGGCTGGCCACCGCGTCGGGCCTGCTGGCCCTGGACGGGCAGCTCACCATCGGGCAGCTCGTGACCGTGCTCGGCCTCGCCCAGTTCCTCCAGGGCGCTCTCGCGCACATCGGAACCTTCGCCTCCAACTGGGCGCACAAGCGGGCCTCCGCCCGGCGGATCGGTGATCTGCTGGCCGGACCCCGGCTGATCGAACCGCCGGCGCGGGGCGGCGCGTCCGTACCCGGCCCGCGCACCGGCGGCGCCCTCCCCCGCCCGCGTACCGTCTGGCACCCGCCCGGGCTCGCCGCACCCGTCGAGCTGGTGCCCGGCGCGCTGGTCGGAGTGGTGCCCCGGCACCCCGCGCACGCGCGCGGCCTCAGCGACCGGCTGGCCTGCCGGGTCCCGCCGGTCCGGGGCGAGCTGCTGATCGACGGGGTCGACGCGGCGGACCTCGGCCCCGAGGCGGTCCGCGCCCATATCGCGGCCCCGCCCCATCAGGGCACCCTCTTCTCCGGCACCCTGCGCGCCAATCTCACCCCGCCGGGCGGCACCCCCGACCCCCGGGTGATCCGGGCCGCGGCGCTGGACGACGTACTGGAGCACATCGGCGGCGAGGAGGCGGACATCGGCGAGCGGGGCCGCAGGCTCTCCGGCGGCCAGCGGCAGCGGCTGCTGCTCGCCCGGGCGCTGCACGCGGGGACCCCCGTGGTCGTTCTGGACGAGCCGACGACGGCGGTCGACCCGGTGACCGAGCGGCGGATCGCCCACGGACTGGGCGGACTCCCGGGCCCGGGCACCACCGTCGTCATCACATCGAGCCGCATTCTGCTCTCCGCCTGCGACCGGGTGATCGACCTCGGGGAGACGGCCGGCGCCGGCGGCGCGGACCCCGGCGCCGAAGGCCCCCGGGACCACGAACCGAACGGAGTCCTCCCGTGACCACGCCCGCCCCCGACCCCGCGACGGGCCGCCCCCGGCTCCCCGTCGCCACCCCGGGCCGTACCCGCCGCGAGGTGGTCCGCCGGCTGGCCCGCCGGCGCGGGCGGCTGACGGTGACCCTGCTCGCCCTGCTGGCGGGCACGGCCGTGTCGCTGACCGCCCCGCCGCTGCTCGGCGCGGTGGTCGACGCGGTCGTCGACCAGTCGGGGCGCGGCCGGGTGACCGCCCTCGGCGCGGCCCTCGCCGGCGTCTCGCTGACCGGTGCCGTGCTCACCCTCCTCGGCGGCCGGATGCTGGTCGGCCTGGTCCAGGACACCCTGGCCGGTCTCCGCGAGGAGGTCTTCGACGCGGCGGTACGGCTGCCCGCCGACACCCTGGAATCCACCGGCAGCTCCGACGCGGTCTCCCGGGTCACGGGCGATGTCGAGGCCGTCTCCGAGGCCGCGTCGGGGGTGCTGCCCGACATCACCGGCGCGGGCCTCACCATCGTCCTGACCGTGGCGGGCCTCGCCGTCCTCGACCCCCGGCTGGCCCTCGCGGGGCTGGTCTGCCTCCCGCTCCACTGGTACGCCACCCGCCGCTTCCTCGCCCGTTCGCACCGGGTGTACGGGGACATCCGGCGGCTGGAGTCCGCGCGCGGGCAGACCGTGATCGAGGCGGTGCGGGGCGCCGAGACCATCCGGGCGTACCGCACCCAGGGGACGCATCTGGCGGAGCTGGACGAGCGCGGCGAGCGGGCCATCGCGCGGCAGCGGGACGGGGTGCGGCTGCGCAACGGCTTCTTCGGTCTGCTGAACACCGCCGAGTTCCTGGGCCTGGCGGCCGTCCTGGCCACCGGGTACGCGCTGCTCGGCCGGGGTGCCATCACCCTGGGGACGGCCACGGCGGCGGCCCTCTACTTCCACCGGCTGTTCGGGCCGGTGGGGCTGCTGCTGACCAGTCTCGACGACATCCAGCGCGCGACGGTGGGCCTGGCCCGGCTGGTCGGGGTCACGGACCTCGCCCGGCCCGGGGGCGCGGACCCTCGGTCCGCGCCCCGGGCGCGGCCGGCCCCGGCGATCGCCGTCACCGGGGTCTCCCTCACCTATGGCGGCGCGGCCCGCGCGGCGCTGCGCGACATCACCCTCACCGTGCCCGGCGGCGCGACCGTCGCCCTGGTCGGCGCCAGCGGTTCGGGCAAGAGCACCCTGGCGCGGCTCGTCGCCGGGGTGGGGCGGCCGGACCGGGGGCGGATCACGGTCGGCGCGGAGCCGGAGGACGGGCCCCGGTATCTCGTCACCCAGGAGATCCATCTCTTCGGCGGCACGCTCGCCGACAACCTCCGGCTGGCCAGGCCGGGCGCCACCGACGCCGAACTGGTCGCGGCGCTGCGGGAGACGGGGGCCGACTGGGCGCTGGAGCCGGGCCGGGGGCTCGACGCGGTCATCGGCGGTCCGGACGGCGCGGCCCTGGACGACGGGGCGGTCCAGCATCTGGCGCTGGCCCGCGCGCTGCTGGCGGACCCTCCCGTCCTCGTCCTCGACGAGCCCACCGCGGAGTCGGGCCCCGAGAGCCGGGCGGCCCTCGGCGCCGCTCTCGAACGGGTCACCCGCGACCGGACGAGTGTGATCGTCGCCCACCGGCTGGAGCAGGCGCTCGGCTGCGACCTCGTCGTCCTCCTGAAGGACGGCCGGGTGGCCGAGCAGGGCACCCACCGGGCGCTGCTGGCCTCGGGGGGCGAGTACGCGGCACTGTGGCGGGCGTACACCGACCACACCGACCACACCAGCCACACCGACCACAGAGAACACACCAACCACACCGGCCGCGTCCGCCGCGCCGACGGCGCGCGGGCAGAGCCGGAACCCCACGCCGACCAGAACAGCGCGCCGGTGCCCGGCAGCGGCGCGGCAACCGACAAGGAGCACTGAACCATGGAGATCTACCGCGCCACCGTGGCCCGGGTCACGCCCCTCACCGCGACCATGGTCCGGGTGACCCTGACCGGCGGGGATCTGCCGGACTTCGTCTCCACGGGCGTCGGCGACGAGTACGTCCGGCTGTTCTTCCCGCACGGACCCGACCGGCTCGACCTCTCCCTGCCGGTCGCGGCGGACGGGAGCTGGGAGACCCCCGAGGGCCGCCCGACCGCCCCGATGCGGACCTACACCATCCGCGCGGTGCGGCCCGAACGCGCCGAGATCGATATCGACTTCGTCCTGCACGACCACGGGGTGGCGGCCACCTGGGCCGCGGCGGCCCGCCCCGGTGACCCGGTGGGTCTCAACTCCCCCACCGCGCTCTACGACCCGCCCGCCGACCTGGCCCGCCAGATCCTGATCGCGGACCAGACCGGGCTGCCCGCCGTCGCCCGGATTCTGGAGAACACCCCGGACTCCGTCGCCACCAGGGTGATCCTCGAAGTCCCGGACGAGGCGTCCGTACAGCCCCTCCCGACCCACCCGGGCACCAAGGTCACCTGGACCTACGGCGGCAACGGGCACTCCCCGAGCCGGCTCGCGGAGCTGGTCACCACGGCACTGCCCGAGGACAGCGATCTGACGGGGACCTACCTCTGGACGGCGGGCGAGACCACCGCCCTGCGCTCCGTGCGCAAGCACCTCCGCAAGACCCTGTCGCTGCCCTCCGGCCGTTTCAAGGTCGTCGGCTACTGGGTGCCGAACGCCGACTCGTGGACGGAGCGCTGGGAGGCCCTGCCCGCGACCGTGAAGGCGGAGCTGGAGGCCCTGTGGGAGGCGCCGGCGGAGGACCCGGAGGACGTCGCCATCGCGTACGAGGACCGGTTGAGCGGGCTGGGTCTCTGAGCGGCCGGTGCCGCCCCGCCCGGCCGGGGTCCTCCGGGGCCTCCGGGACGCTGCCCCGGCCGGCTGCCGCCCGCGCGGTCAACGAGGAGTGACGGCACCGCCGTTGGGCGGCGCGGCGCCGGACGCGTCCCATGGCGCGGCCGGCGCGGGGCGGCGTACCATGCGGCAGCCCTGGTCCTCATCAGGGCCGCGGTCGCGCGTGTGCACGGCCCGGGGAAGCCGGTGGGAGTCCGGCGCCGGACCACAGCCGCGAGGGGCTCCCGCACATCCCGAGCCGGGCCCCCGGTGTGCCGCGCGGACCGCCAGGACCACGCCAGGAAGGCAGTTCATGCGCCGCCCCACCCTGATTCGCCGTACCGCCGTCGCCGCCGCGGCCCTCGGTCTCGCCCTCACCACCGCTCCCGCCACCGCCACCGCCCACCACGCGCCCACCACGACCAACGCCCCGGTCAAGGTGCGGCTGACCGTCACCGGCCCCGACGGGGTGCTCTTCCAGGGGAGAGTCAGAACCAAGGGCCATGACGTCACCACCGCCACCGGTGGCACCCACGCGTGCGACGGCACCAACGGCGGAGCCCATCCGACGGCGGTTCCCACGCCCACCGCCGCCCTCGACGACGCGGCGCGCAAGCACCACTTCACCTGGGACGGCGCCTGGTACCCCTCGTTCGAGGACTTCTTCGTCGAGACGATCAAGGGCGTCAGCGGCGGCGGCAGTGCCTACTGGAGCATCGCGGTGAACGGCACCCCGACCCCGGTCGGGGGCTGCCAGTTCAAGATCCGGACCGGGGACCGGGTGTCGTTCACCTGGACCGGCTTCTGATCCGTCCGCCGATCCGGCGCCCCCGGCGGGGGGGGGGGGGGGGGCGCGGGCGGGGGCAACTGGAGCCGCCGGGCCCGCGGGGGGGCCGCACCGGGAGGCCC
>NZ_JBEOYB010000103.1:0-17679 GCF_040296845.1 Streptomyces sp. NPDC001985 | reverse complement strand
TTTCCTTTTTGGGTTCCGTACCGGGGTGGTCGGCACCGGGGTGCCGGGCCCCCCCCGCGGATCAGGGGGAGCGCCGGCCTCCGGATCATCCCCGCGCGGGGGGCCGGGCGGCGGCCGGGTCCAGCACCCGGCTGAGGAAGTTCCTCGTGCGCTCGTGCCGCGGGTCCCCCACGACCCGCGCGGCCGGCCCCTGCTCGACGATCACCCCGCCGTCCATGAAGACCACCCGGTCGGCGACCTCCCGGGCGAAGCTCATCTCATGGGTGACCACCACCATGGTCATTCCCTCCGCCGCCAGCACCCACATCACCGAGAGCACGTCCCCGACCAGTTCGGGGTCGAGCGCGGAGGTGGGCTCGTCGAAGAGCATCAGCTCGGGGCCCATCGACAGGGCGCGGGCGATGGCCACCCGCTGCCGCTGCCCGCCGGATAGCTGGGCCGGATAGGCGTCCGCCTTCTCCAGCAGACCGACGCGCGCCAGATTCTCCCGGGCCACCCCCGCCGCGCGGTCCCGGTCGCGGCGCAGCACCCGGCGCTGCGGCAGGGTGAGGTTCCCGGTCACGGTCAGGTGCGGGAAGAGATGGAACTGCTGGAAGACCATGCCGATCCGGCGCCGGACCGCGTCGATGTCCACCTCGGGATCGGTGACCTCCGTCCCGCCGACGACGATCCGGCCGCCCGTCGGCTCCTCCAGCAGATTGACACAGCGCAGCAGGGTCGACTTCCCCGAACCGGAGGGGCCGATCACACAGACGACCTCGCCGGCGGCGATGTCCAGATCGATGCCCCGCAGGACGTGGTTGTCGCCGAAGGACTTGCGCAGTCCCCGGATCTCGATCCCGGCGGTGGTCATGGCATCCTCACTCGGCGTTGTCGGCACGGGCTTCGAGACGGCGCACCACCAGGCTCAGCGGCACGGTGACCAGCAGATAGCAGAGCCCGGCGACCAGGATCGGAGTGGAGTTGGCGCTCTGGCTGGCCAGATCCCGGCCGAATTTGGTCAGCTCCCGCTCCTCCAGCGTGACGCCGAGGAAGAGCACCAGGGAGGAGTCCTTGAAGAGCAGGACGAGTTCGTTGGTCAGCGGCGGGATCACGATCCGGAACGCCTGGGGGATGACCACGGACACCATGGCCCGGGTGTGCGAGAAGCCCAGCGAGCGGGCCGCCTCCATCTGGCCCCTCGGCACGGCCTGGATGCCGGCTCTGATCGTCTCCGCCATGTAGGCCGCGGCGACCAGCCCGAGGCCGAGGGCGACCTTGCCGTACGTACCGCCGGGGATCTCGGTCCCCGGGAACGCCAGCGGCACCGCGACACCGACGAAGATGAAGATCAGCAGGGCGGGCAGGCCCCGGAAGAACTCGATGTACACGGTGGCGGCCCAGCGGTAGGGCGCCACCGGCGACAGCCGCATCAGGGCGATGACGAGCCCGAGGACGAGTCCGAGGAGGAATCCGGACAGGGTGTACACCACGGTGTTCCGCAGGGCCGTGGTGATGATGCCGGGGAAGAGTTCCCGGGCGAGATCGGGCCGGGCGAACTGGTCGGCCAGCCGGCCCCAGTCGGCGTACAGCCCGACCAGGGCCACGGCCGCGGCGAGGACGGCGTACTGAACGGCCCGGAAGACCCGGCGGCGCTGCCGCCGGGTCGGTGCCGAGGTCATGACGAGCGCTTGGGCAGCGGCCCGATCCACCGCTCGTAGAGCTTGTCGTAGGTGCCGTCGGCGCGGGCTTCCCCGATCACCTTGTCGACGGCCGCCAGCAGCTTCCCGTTGCCCTTGCGGACCGAGATCCCGTACTGCTCGCCGGTGTCGATGCTCGCGCCGAGGACGAACTCCGCCGCGTTCCGCTTCTCCTTCAGCCAGCTCTGGACAACGGGGTAGTCGATGACGACGGCGTCGACCTGGCCGGTCCGCAGTCCGTTGAGGACCGCGTCCGAGCTCTCGAAGGCGACCGGGTCGAAGCCCTTCTCCTTGGCGTGGCTCTCGCCCGTGGTCTCGGACTGGGCGCCGAGCCTCGCCTTGCGCTCCGCGACCTCGGCCAGGGAGGTGATCCGGCTCTTCCGGGTCGCCAGCAGTGCCTGGGTGGCGTCGAAGTAGGGGACGGAGAAGTCGACGTTCTCCCGGCGCTCGTCGGTGATCGTCATCCCGGCGGCCGCGAGGTCGCACTCGCCGGAGTTGAGGAAGGCCCCGGTCTTGAAGTTCTCGAAGGGGGTATCGACGATCTTCTGCTCGACCCCGAGGTCCTTCGCCACCAGGTCGACGAGCGCGACGTCGAAGCCGACGACCTTCCCGTCCCGTTCGAACTGGAACGGCGGGTAGGGCAGATGGGTGCAGGTGGTCAGAGAGCCCTTCGCGATCACCGGGACCCCGCCCTCCGCCTCGGCGGCGTCGCCGCCGGACGAGCAGCCCACCGCGAGGGACAGCACCCCCGCGAGGGCGCTGGCGGTGATCCGGCCGCGGACTCCGCGGGGCCGTGCGCTCTGTTCTGTGGCCGTCCCGAACACGTGCGACCTCCGTGAAGAAGGGAATGGTGCGGGGCAGGCGGTCACTCGAACGAGACCGTCCGGCAGAGAGCGTAGGCACCGTGATCCGTCGCGCACGGGCTGTTCACGAGGCGTTCACAACCGGGGGCCCACCGCTCCATGGGCCGCCGTCGCATACGCTGTGACCGGACAACGGGGCCGAGCGGAGGGGGCGGGCGATGCGACAGCGTGTGCGCCGGCCCGTGGCGGCGGTTCTGCCGTCGCTCCTGCTCGGCGTCTGGGCGGTGTTCCTGGTGCTCGCCGGCGCGGGTCCCGCGCCCGCCGCGGGACAGATCGTCACCGCCGCCTCCGTCGCCCCGGCCGTTCCCGCCCGTACGGACTCCCCCACCCGGGGCAGCTGTCAGCGCGGCGAGATCCGGCGCGTCCCGGTCGCCGTCGCCCCGGAGGCGCGGGTCACCGCCGGGGCACCGGTCGAGATGCCGCCCGCCCCGGCCCTCCCCTCGGTCTCCTTCCTGTCGGCGCCGCCCGCCCCCGGCCCGTGTGCAGGCCCCCGGCAGGAGCGTGCGCCGCCCGGGCCCGTCCACGGCCCCCGGCAGTCCCGGGCACCCCCCGTCTCCACGAGCAGCTGACGCACTTCCGGCGTCCGCCGCCCGTCCCTTTGGCCTGCCCGGGGACGGCGGCGCGCCGCTTCCCTGACGTTCGCACGGCCGCTCCGGTGGCGGTCCGTGTGCTGCCCGTGGAGCCCTCATGTCCTCTCGTGCCACATTCTGGCGCGCGCTGTTCGCGCTCGGCGTCGTCGCCGTATCGCTGTATGTCGCCCTGACCCAGCCACCCCGGCTGGGTCTCGATCTGCGGGGTGGCACCCGTATCGTCCTGGAGACCAGGGACTCCCCCACCGTCGAGGCGGACGCCGAGTCCACCGACCGGGCGCTGGAGGTGCTGCGGCAGCGGGTCGACGCGCTCGGGGTCGCCGAGCCGTCACTGGCCCGCTCCGGTGAGCGCCGTATCGTCGTGGAACTGCCCGGTGTGCAGGACCCGCGCAAGGCCGCCGAGACCATCGGCCGCACCGCCCAGCTCACCTTCCACCCGGTACGGGAGGCGACGGCGGGCCCGAAGTCCGGGCCGGCCGGCGACGGCTCCCGGGTGCTGCCGGACCCCGACGCCCCGGGGAGTTTCCTGCGGCTGGCACCGCCCGCGCTGACCGGCGCCGGCGTGAAGGACGCCGAGGCCGTCCTCGACGCGCAGTCGGGCCGGGGCTGGATCGTCGATCTGGAGTTCCACGGCGGCGGCAAGGAGTGGGCGGGGATCACCGGCGACGCGGCGTGCGCGGCGCCCGGGGACCCGGCGCGGCGGGTGGCGATCGTGCTGGACGACGCGATCGTCTCGGCGCCGGGGATGGAGTCGTCGGTGCCGTGCGGGGCCGGGATCACCGGCGGTTCGGCGCAGATCACCGGCAGCTTCGGCGCGGCCGAGGCACGCGATCTGGCGGCGCTGGTCAAGGGCGGCGCGCTGCCCGTCCCGGTGACCACCGTCGAGCAGAGCGTGGTGGGGCCGACGCTGGGCGAGGACGCCATCCGGGCCAGCGCGCTGGCCGCCGTGATCGGGCTCGTCTGCACCGGTCTGTTCATCATCGCCGTCTACCGGCTGACCGGGGCGCTCGCCACCCTGGCGCTGGCGCTGTACGGACTGATCTCGTACGCCGCGATCGTGGGGATCGGCGCGACGCTGACCCTGCCGGGGCTCGCCGGGTTCGTGCTCGCGATCGGTATCGCCGTGGACGCCAATGTCCTGGTCTTCGAGCGCGCCAGGGAGGAGTACCTCCGTGCCTCGGTGCTCTCCTCCGCCCGGCGGAACGATCTGCGGCATCCGCTGCGGATCGGGTTCCGCAAGGCCTGGAGCGCGGTCACCGACTCGCATGTGACCACCCTGCTGGCGGCGGGGCTGCTCTTCGTCTTCGCGATCGGCCCGGTCAAGGGCTTCGGGGTGACGCTGGTCATCGGGGTGCTGGCCTCCCTGGTCTCGGCGATGGTGATCACCCGGCTGCTCGCCGAGTGGGCGCTCGGCCGGGGCGCGGTCCGCGCACGTCCGGCGCTGACCGGGCTGACCACGACCGGGCGGGTACGGGCGTATCTGGAGCGCCGTCCGCCGCGGCTGATGCGGCACCGCGGGCGCTGGCTCGGGGTCTGTCTGGGGCTGCTGCTGCTCGCGCTCGGCGGGATCGGGGTGCGCGGTCTGGAGTTCGGCGTGGAGTTCACGGGCGGGCGTCAGGTGCAGTACACCGCCGAGCGCCCGGTGGACGCGGACACCGCGCGCGCGGCCGTCGCGGAGGCCGGGTTCCCGCGCGCCGTGGTGCAGACGACGGGCGAGCGGGGCATCACGGTGCGGACCGGTGAGCTGAGCAATCAGCAGCAGGAGGAGGTCCGGGCGTCGCTCGGCGAGGTCG
The DNA here is from genome assembly GCF_040296845.1 of Streptomyces sp. NPDC001985. Taxonomy (NCBI): domain Bacteria; kingdom Bacillati; phylum Actinomycetota; class Actinomycetes; order Kitasatosporales; family Streptomycetaceae; genus Streptomyces; species Streptomyces sp. NPDC001985. Next base: position 12,754 of record NZ_JBEOYB010000103.1, on the reverse strand, counting down.
CCGGGAAGGTGACCGTGGAGCGGGACGAGACGATCGGGCCCAGCCTCGGGAGCGAGCTGCGCACGCATGCGCTGATCGCGCTGGCGGTGGCGGTCGCCGCCCAGCTGGTCTATCTCACCGTGCGGTTCCGGTGGACCTTCGCCGCCGCCGCCGTGGCGGCGATGGTCCAGGACGTCCTGCTGGTGGTGGGGCTCTTCGCCTGGCTGGGCAAGCCGGTCGACAGTGTCTTCCTCGCGGCGCTGCTGACGGTGGTGGGGTACTCGGTCAATGACACGGTGGTGGTCCTGGACCGGCTGCGGGAGCTGCGGCGGATGTCGCCGCGCGGGGCCTGGCCGGAGCTGGCGGACCGGGCGGTCGCGCAGACCCTGCCCCGTACCGTGAACACGGGCATGGGCGCGCTCTTCGTGCTGATCGCCCTGGCGGTCCTCGGCGGCGACTCGCTGGCGGACTTCTCGGTGGCGCTGCTGGCGGGGGTGGTGGTGGGCATCGCGTCGACGGTGTTCACCGCGATGCCGCTGGCCGTGGGGCTTCAGCTGCGCAACCCCGACAAGCCGCGCGCCAGGCCGAAGCGGGCGGAGTCCCGGAGCGGGACGGGCGCGGTGGTCTGAGGCGTCAGCCGCCCGCGGGGACCCGGAGGACCAGTTCCGGCCGGTCCCAGGTCACCGCGGGCGGGTTGGCCGGCCGGGTGCCGGTGCGCTCGGCGCCCACGCTGCGGTAGAAGCCCTCGGACGGCGGGTGGGAGACGATCCGGACCGCGTCGATCCCGGCGCGGCGGGCCTCGCCGGTCATGTGCTCGATGAGCCGCCGGCCGATGCCGAGCCCCTGGGCCCGGTCGGCGACGAACATCAGGTCCAGCTCGGGCGGGTCGATGACCAGGGAGTAGAAGCCGAGGACGGTGTCGGTGCCGTCCACGGCGGCGTGGACCGCGTGGGTCTCGATGTAGTCGGGGCCCACCCGGTAGCCGGCGACCATGGCGGCGAAGTGGCCCTCGTAGGCGCTCGACCGGCGCACCAGCGCGGTGAGCCGCTTGGCGTCCCGCGCCGTCGCCGGCCGAATCCGGATCGGTCCCGCGGCTGCCGCCCGTCCGGCGTTCGTCATATGTGTACCCATGGTTCGAGTATTACATCTGCTGGTCGCGCGGGGTGGTGTCCTCGTGCACGGGGGAGAGAAAGAGACAGAAGGGGTGGCCTGCCGGGTCCAGCAGAACCCGGACGTCGTCCTGCGGCTGCCCGGCCGCCTCGGTCGCGCCGAGGGAGAGGGCGTGCCGCACGGCCGGTTCGAGGTCGTCGACCCGGATATCGAGATGGATCATCTTCTGCTGGGCACCCGGCCGTTCGGGCCAGACCGGCGGCCGGTACTGCGACTCCCCCTGGAGGGAGAGCCCGAGCGCGCCGTCGGGGGAACGGAGGTGGACCCAGTCCGGTTCGCTCGCCGCCACCGTCCAGCCGAGGAGCCGGCGGTAGAAGTCGGCGAGGGCGCGGGCGTCGCGGCAGTCGATGACCACACTGGCGAGCGAGAAGCGGGGCGCGTCGGTCACACGCTCTCCTTCGGCGGCTCGGGCGCCGCCGAGGGGCGCGGCGGCGGGCCGGCCGATCGTATCCCCGGCCCTTCCACCGCCGGCCCGGGAGCGCCGGCTTCCACCGCCGCCCCCGGAGCCGCGGGCCTTCCCCCGCCGGCCGGGTGAGCCGGTCAGGCGGCGCGCCAGTACCCGAGGGCGTTGACGCGCTCCTTGGGGAGGCCGAGTTCCTTGCGGGCCCACGAGGCGAGGGAGCGGGTCGTCGCGGTGTCGCAGGCGATCCAGAGATACGCCTCCGAGGGATCGTCCAGCAGCCCGGGCAGGGCCGCGCGCACCTCGGCGACCAGCCGTCGGCCCCGGTCGGCGCGCGGGACGCGGCGCAGCTCGTGCCGGTCCGCCGCCAGTCGCAGCGGCAGCCGGCCGGCGTCGTCGTGGGTGGTTTCGAACCAGATGGTCGCGGGCACTCCGGGGAGCGCGGCCAGCAGGGAGTTGATGGCGGGCAGGGAGGCGGGGTCGCCGACGACGAAGAGCCGGGACGGCAGCGGGGCGGGGGCGGTGAACCCGGTTCCCTGGAGCGTGGCCTGGACGCTGTCGCCGGCCCCGGCCGTGCGCGCCCAGTCGCTGGCGCGGCCGTCGTGGAGGGCGAACTCCAGGGCGAAGGTGCCCGCTTCGGGGTCGGGGTCGACCAGGGTGTAGGCGCGCTGGTGGGGCCGTTCGCCGTTGTCGAACCAGACCCGCACCCACATGGTGGGGTGGACTCCGGTACGGGCGAGCATGCCGCCGTCGGAGAAGTGGACGCGCCGGAAGTGTTCGGTGACCTCTTCGGTGCCGGTCACCGTGAAGGTGAAGTCCTTGCCGCGCATCAGTTTGAGGACGACGCCCTCCCAGCCATGCCCCACGACGGACTCCTCCCCTTCAGTCCGGTTTGTCTGCCGAACATCCCTGCAGTAGCTTGAACAGCATTAATTTAGGCAAGCCTAACCTAATTTCGACTGTGGCGGGAGCCACCGACAGTGGGAAACACGTGAACAGCAAGGTCTACCGCGACTCCTGGGGAATCCCGCATCTGCGGGCCGCCGACGCGGACGCGCTCGCCTTCGCCCAGGGACGGAACGCCGCCGTCGACCGGGCCTGGCAGATCGAGGTCGAACGCCACCGCTCCCGGGGCACTTCCGCCTCCTTCCTGGGCGCGGCCGCCGTGGACTGGGACCGCTTCGCCCGGCAGGCACGACTCGACGACACCGCGCGGCGGTGCTTCGACGGGCTCGCCCCGGCCACGGCCGCCTGGGTCACCCACTACGTGGAGGGGGTCAACGCGGGGCTGGCGGAAGGAGCCCGGCGGGCACCGCAGTTCGCGGCGACCGGGCTGGCGCCGGGGCTCTGGCACCCCTGGACCCCGCTGGGGATCTGGCTCTCCGTCCACATCCTCTTCGCGGGCTTCCCCACCAAGCTGTGGCGCGAGGAGGTCGCACGCGCGCTCGGCGACGAGGCCATCGAGCTCTTCGCCACCGACGCCTGCGGCTCCGGCAGCAACGGCTGGCTGGTGACCGGGGCGCGTACGGCCAGTGGCGCGCCGCTGCTGGCGGGCGACCCGCACCGGGTGATCGAGGACCCGGGGATCTATCAGCAGATCCATCTGGCCTGCGACGAGTTCGACGTGGTGGGCCTGGCCGTGCCCGGAGTCCCCGGCATCGCCCACTTCGGGCACACCGGCTCGGTGGCCTGGGCCATCACCAACGCCATGGCCGACTACCAGGACCTCTACCGGGAGCGGCTGCGCGAGGGCGCCCACGGCCCGGAGGCCCTCGGCCCCGACGGCTGGCGGCCCGCCGCCGCGCACACCGAGACGATCGAGGTCGCCGGCGCCGGCCCGGTCACCGTGGAGGTGATCGAGACCGAGCGCGGGCCCGTCATCACCGGCGGCCCGGGGCAGGAGGAGACGCTGAGTCTGCGCACCCCTCCCCGGGTCACCGGCCGGCTGGGCTTCGACGCCCTGCCCGGCCTGCTGCGCGCCCGCACCGTCGCCGATGTGGACCGGGCCCTCGACCGCTGGGCCGAGCCGGTCAATGTCGTCCAGGCCGCCGACACCCAGGGCGGATTCCTGCACCGGGTCGCCGGCCGGGTCCCGCTGCGGCACCCGGAGAACCGGCTGCGGACGGTGCCCGCCTGGGAGAGCGCGTACGGGTGGCGCGGCTGGCACGCGCTCCCGCGCAGGGCCGTCGACGGCATCGCCGTGATGGCGAACGAACGAGGGCTCGCGGCGCCGCTCGGCGTCGAGTTCGCCCCGCCGCACCGGTCCCGGCGCATCGCCGGACTCCTGCGCGAGCGGCGCGACTGGTCCGCCGAGGAGATGGCGTCCGTGCACATGGACACCCGGCTCGGCTCGGCGGGGCCGCTGCTCTCGGTCCTCGCCGGGCTCGAAGGACTGAGCGAACCGGCCGACGCGCTGCGCCGGCGGCTGGCCGGCTGGGACCGGCGGATGGACGCCGGCAGCACGGACGCCTCCCGGTACGCCGATGTGCGCTCGGCCGTGGTGCGGCTGCTGGCCGCCCACCCCGCGCTCGACCCCCTGGCGCGGCGGATCGCCGCCACCTCGTACCCGCGGGAGCTGCGGCCCTGGCTCGCGCTGCTGCCCCGGGTGGCGTTCGCCCTGGAGGGACTGCTGACCACCACCGCGCTGCCGGCGGTGGACCGCGCCGAGCTGGTGCGGCGCGCCGTGGAGGAGGTGGCCGCGGCCGGCGCGCCACCCGTGGCCTGGGGCGAGCGGCACCGGCTCGCCCCCTGGCGGGCGCTGCCGGACGCGGAGCCGGAGAGCATGCCCGGGCTCGCCGGCGACCAGGACTGCGTGCTCTCCGCCGCCAGTCTCCCGGGGATCACCGACCACAGCGCGCGCGGGCCCGCCGCGCGCTTCGTCTGGGACCTGGCCGACCGTGACAACAGCCTCTGGGTGGTGCCGTTCGGCGCCTCGGGGGTGCCGGGCGACCCCCACCGGCGCGACCAGCTGCCCCGGTGGCTGACCGGCGCGTTCGTCCCCGTGCTCACCGACTGGAACCGGCTCGCCGAGGAGACCCGTGCACACTGAATCCCCCGTCCCTGCCCCCGCCCCCGTCCCCGCGCGGCCCGTCGTGCACGAGCGGACGCTCGACGGCTTCGGGACCGTGCGTCTGGTCCCGCTGGACCCGGTCGCCGACCTCGACACCGTCCACGGCTGGGTCTCCGATGAGCGCGCCCGCTACTGGGGCATGGTCGGCCGGAGCCGCGAGGAGGTCCGGGAGACCTATGAGTTCGTCGAGTCCCTCACCACCCACCACGCCTTCCTCGTCCTTCTGGACGGCGAACCGGTCGCGCTCCACCAGACCTATGAACCGGCCGCCGACCCGGTCGGCGCGTGCTACGAGGTTCGGCCCGGCGACTTCGGCGTCCATCTGCTGATCGGCCCGGCGGACGGCGGGGAGCGGCGGGGGTTCACCGGCTCGCTGCTCACCGTGCTCATCGGGCACGCCTTCGGCGACCCGGCGGTGCGGCGGATCGTGGTGGAACCCGACATCCGCAACGAGAAGGCCGTCGCCCGGATGGTCCGGGCCGGCTTCGTCCTCGGCCCGGAGATCGACAAGCCGGAGAAGCGGGCACGGCTGGCCTTTCTCCCCCGCCCGGCGGCGGACGCGGGCTGATCCGGGGCGCGGGCCCCGGTTCCGCTCAGGACCGGGGCGGGCCGGCGGCCGGGGTTCCCTGGTGGAAGCACATCCGCCAGCCGTCCGCCGACTCCCGCCACAGCGAACTGCGCAGGGCCCGCCGGCCGGCCGGCTCCGACACATAGGTCACCTGGATGAGCCCCGGGGCGAGCACCCTCCCCGTCAGCTCGCCGACCTCCATCACGGGAGTCGATTCTCCGCCATTCGGCCCCCCGTCGGCCGGGGAGCCCGCCCCCGGGGTGCCCTTGGCCGGTTCTCCCTCATCGGAGGCGACGGCCTCGGCGATGTTCGTACGGTCCCAGCGCCGGCCGGAGACCCCGAACTCGACGAACCCGGGGTCCAGGAGGGCGAGCAGCCGCTCGGGGTCGGCCCGAACAGCGGGATCGAGGAGTCGCAGCTCACCGGCGATCACCTCATCGATGGATCGTTTCTCCGCTTCCTTCATGGGCACAGCCTGCCCGGCGCGCGCCATGGCGTCCACGGAACGGGCCGGGCGGCCCCCGGCCGGGCCGGACTCCCGGGGTCCGGTGGAGCCGTGGGAACTCCGCTCGGGAGCATTGGCCTGAAGTGGTCATCACGCCTCCGCCGACGACGACATATGACCCGGGCACCACCGTGTCGAGTGTCGCCAAATCCCCCACGGGCTCTCTCCGCCTGTGCGAGAGTCGTAGCGGTCCATTCAGCTCAGACCGTGTCTCAGACCTGGCCGAGGCCACGCCTGTATCGGAGTACCACATGCCGTCCCCTCTGTTCGCGGACCGTCCCGCCCCCCAGCCGCCCGAGCGCGGGGCCGTCGACGCTCTGATCACCCGGACGCAACGGCTGCGCGGTGATGTGGACGCCGTACGCCGGGACTCCGTGGCGGACGAGGACGATCCCCAGGGCCGCTGGCAGCGGGCGATCTGCGATCTCGCGATGCATCAGCTCGACGATCTCGGCACGCATCTGGGACAGCTCAGGGAAGGGCTGCCGGACCCCGCCGGAGACGGTTTCGACGAGGCGCTCGCCGGTCATCTGGCCGACGGCGCCCAGCGCACCGGATCGCTGCTCAGCCGGGTCGGCAGCGCCGAGTGGAATCTGCTCACCGACGAGGTGAGCTGGTCGGACGAGCTGTTCCGGATTCTCGGCCGCCCACGGGCCGCCGGGCCCATGACCCTCGACGAACTGCCCTCCGTCGTCTTCGCCGAGGACCAGGCGCTGCTGACCGTGATGGTGACGGGTGCCCTGGTCGACGGGCGTCCCATCGACGGCGAGTTCCGCATGGTGCGCGCGGACGGCCGGGTGCGCACGGTCCATATGACCGGGGAGCCGGTGCTCGACGCCGACGGCTCGACCGCCTCCATGTGGGCCGTGTTCCGTGATGTCAGCGAGTTGCGGCGCAGTGAGCGCGCGGTCCGCGAGAGCGGGGAGTCGCTCCACCGCCGGCAGCACATCGCCCATACCGAGCGGCGGCTCGCGGTGGAGCTCCAGGAGGCCGTGCTGCCGCCGTGGCGGGGCTCGCTCCAGTTCCCCGCCCCGGGACCCGGGGGCCTGGACATCGCGGCCCACGGCTTCCCGTCGGTCACCGGCACCCCGATCGGTGACGACTGGTACGACGCCTTCCAACTGCCCTCCGGTTCCTCCCTCTTCGGTGTCGGGGACCTCACCGGCCACGGGGTGACCGCGACCTCCGCCATGGCGATGCTGCTGGGGGCGCTCCGGGGAATGGGCCTCGCGGGAATCGAACCAGGACAGCTGATGGGGCATCTCAATCAGTTGCTGGAGAGCTCGGCGCAGCCGGCGCTCGGCAGCGCGGTGTGCTGCCGCTTCGATCCGGCGCGCCGCACCCTGGCCTGGGCCCAGGCGGGACACCCCGCCCCGCTGCTGTTCCGCAACGGGACGGGGCGTCAGCTGACACCGCCGGAGGGTGCTCTGCTGGGCGCGACCTCGGGCGCCGAGTACGAGCAGGCCGATATCCGGCTGCTCCCCGGCGATCTGCTGGTGCTCCACACCGACGGCCTGACGCGCACCGACGATCCCGGGAAGTCCGATGTCGGCCGGCTGCTCGCGCTGGCCTCACGGTTCGCCGGCGCCCGGGACGCCCAGGAGTCTCTGCGCGCGATCGTGGAGACCTTCGCCGAGGACGGGCGCGAGAACGACGCCTGTGTGATGGTGGCGCGGATCGGTCCCTAGCACCGCCCCACAGGCCATCGGCAGAGGATCGTCGCCATCGGCGCGGGACCGTCCGCAGAGGACAGCCGGCAGACCTCCGGCGGGCAGCGGGGTTCCGTGCTCGCCAGACGGAACCGTTAGATCTGTGCGCCTCTCGCTTTTCTCAGGGGGCCGTTGGGCAGGGCGAGTTCAATCTCCTGGCGCAGCTCGTCGATCTTTCCATATCCCGCGTAGTGGCCGGTCAGCCGGTACATCTCGCGCAGCCGGTCCCAGGTGCGGTGCGAGGAGGTCTCGCCCATCGAGACCAGCGCGAGCCTGGCGTAGCGGTCGGCCTGTTCGGGGTCGTTCCCGATGAGGCACGCGGAGGCCATGGAGAGATAGTCGAAGATCTTCGACCGCTGGTGCCCTTGTTTCCGCAGTTCCAGTGCCTTCTTCGCATGGCCCTGGGCGATATCGGCGGCGGTCGGGTCGTGTTCGGCGAGGGTCCGGTAGGCCAGGGCCTCCATGCCGTGCAGATCCGCCTCGTCGAACATCTGCATCCAGCTGGGCGGGGGCACATCGGATTTGTCGGAGACGAAGAGGTCCTCCGCCTCGCCGAGGGTGCGGCGCATGGCCTTGCCGTGCCCCATGGACGCCTGGGCCCAGGCCTCGATGGTGCAGAGCATCGCCCGGGTGCGCGGCAGGGTTTCGTCGCCCGAGCCCGATTTGGCGAGCTTCATCAGATCCAGGGCGTCGTCGGGGCGGCCCAGATGGACCATCTGACGGGCCGCGCGGGAGAGCGCCTCTCCGGCGCGGGGCCGGTCGCCGCCCTCGCGTGCCGCGTGCGCGGCGATGACGAAGTACTTCTGGGCGGTGGGTTCGAGGCCGACGTCGTGGGACATCCAGCCGGCGAGGACGGCGAGATTGGCGGCGACGCCCCACAGGCGCCGCTGGAGGTGGTCGGGGTGGCGGTAGGCGAGCATCCCGCCGACTTCATTGAGCTGGCCCACCACGGCCTTGCGTTGAAGCCCGCCGCCGCGGGAGGCGTCCCACGCCCGGAAGACCTCGACGGAGCGCTCCAGCGCCTCGATCTCCTCGGAGCCGATGGGGGCCGCCTCGTAGCGGTCGTATCCGGCGGGGTCGGCGTGCAGGGGGTTCTCGGTGTAGGGGGCGTCCTGGGCCAGTGCGGGATCGGTCTGCAGCCATTCGTGCATGGCGGTGCTGAGCGATGTTCCTGCGGCGAGCGCGGCGCCCGCGCCCACCAAGCCGCGTCGGTTGAGCATGAGGTCCATTCCCGTGAATTCGGTGAGGACCGCCGCCGTCCGGTCGGGCGCCCACGGCAGACCGTCAGGGTTCTCCGCGCCCTGCGTGTCCTTCCGTCTGCCCGCTCGCCCGCCCCGTGCAAAGCCGAGATCCTCAATGGTCACGACACGGCCGAGCCGCTCGGTGAAGAGAGTCGCCAGCACCCGGGGCACGGGGTCGCGCGGGGTCTCCCCCGTGTCGATCCAGCGCCGCACCCGCGAGGTGTCGGTCGCCAGCTGCGGGTGGCCCATGGCCGCCGCCTGCCGGTTCACGAGTCTCGCGAGTTCGCCCTTGGACCAGCCGGCCAGGCCGAACAGGTCGCACAGGCGGGTGTTGGGTACTCCGGTCACGTCAAGCCCCCAGGTTCTCGGCTGACTTGACAGTAACCCCCTGCTCAGATGTGTGCGGGCCGGTGGCGACCATTCGCCAGGGTTCGCCAGGGTTCGCCAGATGGTGGGCCACCCGCGCACTGGTGTCGTGTAGGAACGCGCCACCCCGGCCCGGCAGCCGTTTCCACTCCCCAGGGTGCGAACGGCGGCCGGGACGGGGCGGCGCACGCAAACCGTCGGAACGCGAAGGGATCTGTCACCCCCATGCACACAGCATCGTCCTCCGTGTCCGCCCCCCGCAGGCCGCAGCGCTCACCCGCCCCGGCCGGCGCCGGGCCGTATCTCGACCCCGGGCACGCCGGCCGGTCGCGGCGGCCGGTGACGGCGGCGGGTCAGCCCCTGGGCGGGAGGATCGACTTGTCCGGCCCCCAGGGAGCGCAGCTGCGGATGGCGGTCGCGTCGGTGCACCGGATCTGCCCGGAGTTCACCCCCGTGCAGGTGCTGCGCCGCAGCGGACGTTCCGTACTGATCGTCGGTACGACGGGGAGGACCACGGCGGTCGCCAAGTGCCTGCTGGACCGTTCCTCCGCGTGGGTCGAGCGGTTCCGGCACGAAATAGCGGCCTACCGGGCCTTTGTGCGGCACCGCCCGCCGGTGCGGGTGCCCCGGCTGATCGCCGCCGATCCGGAGCAGTGCACGCTGGTGATCGAGCGGATGGCCGGCCGGCCCGCGGCGCTCACCCGGCACCCGGCGGAGGCGCCGCCGCGCGCCGATGTGCGCGCCGTTCTCGGAGCGATCGGTGTGCTCAACCGCTGGTCGCCGCCGGCCGAGATGTTCGGCCGGCCGCTGGACTACGCGTCCCGGATCACCCGCTACCACGAGCTGGGGCTCTTCACCGACCGCGATCTGGGCGATCTCCAGAAGCTGCTGCACGGTCTCGCGTACGCCGGCGGCCGGGCCGGGATCGGCCAGTTCTGCCACGGTGACGCGCTGCTCTCCAATGTGCTGCTGTCACCGACCGGCCCGGTCCTCGTGGACTGGGAGCACGCGGGCTGGTATCTGCCGGGCTACGACCTGGCCACGCTCTGGGCGGTGCTCGGGGACGCACCCGCCGCACGGCGGCACATCAGCCAGGAGGCACAGCGGGAGGGGCCGGGGGCGCGGGACGCGTTCCTGGTCAATCTGATGCTGGTGCTGACGCGGGAGATCCGCACCTATGAGACGGCCGTGCAGCGGACGATGCGGGAGGCCCCGCCCACGGGCGGCGCGCCCGGACTGATGCCCGGCGGGCTCTCGGCGGGCGAGGAGCAGCGGCTGCTGCTGCGCCGGCTGCACGATGACTGCGCGATGGCCCGCCGGGCGGTGCGCGCCGCGGTCGGCACCCGCTGAGCGGTGCCGTGAAAGGCCACCCTCCAGGGGGAAGAGCGCTGTGTGCCCGGTATCCGTGCCGGGCACACGGCGCCCCCCGTTGAGGGACGGATCAAGCACCTCACCACCTTTGTCGATCATCTTCGAAAGGCCCTGCCCCTATGGCACAGCCCTTTGTCATGCCCGATTTCTATGTGCCGTATCCGGCACGGCTCAGCCCTCATGTCGACACCGCGCGCGTCCACTCCCACGCCTGGGCGCGCGAGATGGGGATGCTGGAGGGGTCGGGCATCTGGGAGGAGAGCGATCTCGCGGCCCACGACTACGCGCTGCTGTGCGGATACACCCACCCCGACTGCGACGCCGAGGCCCTGTCCCTGGTGACCGACTGGTATGTCTGGGTCTTCTTCTTCGATGACCACTTCCTGGAGGTCTTCAAGCGCACCCAGGACGGCGAGGGCGGCCGGGCGTATCTGGACCGGCTGCCCGCCTTCATGCCGATGGACCCCGGGCAGAGCACCCCGGAGCCGACCAATCCGGTGGAGGCCGGACTCGCCGATCTGTGGGCGCGGACCGTTCCCGCGATGTCCCCGGCGTGGCGGGAACGGTTCTCCGAGTCGACGCGCAACCTCCTCGACGAGTCCCTGTGGGAGCTGTCCCATATCCACGAGGGCCGGATCGCCAATCCCGTCGAGTACATCGAGATGCGGCGGAAGGTGGGCGGCGCGCCCTGGTCGGCGGGGCTGGTGGAGTACGCGGCGGGGGCGGAGATCCCCGCGCCGGTGGCCGCGTCCCGGCCGCTGCGGGTGCTGACGGACGCCTTCTCCGACGCCGTGCATCTGCGCAACGACCTCTTCTCCTACCAGCGGGAGGTGGAGAGCGAGGGGGAACTCAGCAACGGCGTCCTGGTCCTGGAGCACTTCCTCGGCTGTACGACCCAGGAGGCCGCCGAGGCCGTCAACGATCTGCTGACCTCACGGCTCCAGCAGTTCGAGAACACCGCGCTGACGGAGGTTCCCGGTCTCTGTCTGGAGAAGGGGCTCACCCCCGCCGAGTGCGCGGCGGTCGGGCTGTATGTGAAGGGGCTCCAGGACTGGCAGTCGGGCGGTCATGAGTGGCACATGCGCTCCAGCCGCTATATGAACGAGGGCATGGCGGCCGGGACACCGCTGGTGAGCGGCTTCCCGGGAACCTCGGCACTGGACATCCGCACGCTCTTCGGACGGCCCGCCGTGGCGCGGCTGCGCACCCTCACCCATGTGCCGCATCAGAGGGTCGGCGCCTCGCTGCTGCCCGATTTCGCTCTGCCGTTTCCTCTGTCGCTCAGTCCGCACCACCGGGACGCCCTGGAGAAGTCGCTCGTCTGGGCGGAGCGGATGGGGTTACTGGGAGACATCTGGGACGGCCCGATGCTGCGCGGTTTCGATTTCGCGCTCTGCTCGGCCGGGCTGGACCCGGACGCCACGCCCGAGGAGCTGGAGCTGAGTTCGGAGTGGCTGACCTGGGGAACCTATGCCGACGACTACTACCCCCTGGTGTTCGGCCGTCCGCGCAATCTCCTCGGTGCGAAGCTCTGCAATGAGCGGCTGCTGGCGTGCATGCCCGTGGACGATCCCGAGGCGGGCCGGGCCCTGGCGGTGAGCCCGATGGAGCGGGCGCTCGCGGATCTGTGGGCGCGCACCGGCGGCCCGATGAGCCCGGACGCCCGGGCCGAGCTGCGGCTGTCGATCGATGTGCTGCTGGAGAGCTGGCTGTGGGAGCTGCACAACCAGGCGCAGCACCGGGTGCCCGACCCGGTGGACTACATCGAGATGCGGCGCACGACCTTCGGGTCGGAGCTGACGATGCTGCTGTCCAAGCTGCGGCACGCGGGGGAGGTTCCCCGGGAGCTGCTGCGGCACGGGACGATCCGGAGCATGGAGCTGTCGGCCCAGGACTACGGCATCCTCATCAATGACCTCTTCTCCTACCAGAAGGAGATCGAGGTCGAGGGGGAGGTGCACAACGCGGTCCTGGTGGTGGAGACGTTCTTCGGCTGTGACTACCCGACCGCCGTGGGGATCGTCGACGATCTGATGCGGAGCCGGCTGCGGCAGTTCCTCCACGCGAAGGAGACCGAACTCCCGCTGCTTTACGAGGAGTTCGGTCTCGGCCAGGAGCAGCGGGCCGCGGTGGACGCCTATGTGCGGGAGATGGAGGACTGGCTGGCCGGCATCCTGAACTGGCACCGGAGCGTCCGGCGGTACCGCGAGGAGGATGTGCACTCGGGGGCGGGCACGACCCTGCTCCACCAGCCCACCGGGCTGGGCACGGCGGCGATGCGGCTGGCGACGATGCTCGCCCGCTGAGCCGGTCCGCTTGGAGGGGGGGGCGGGGGGGCGCCGGGGCGGGGCGGCGGGGGCAACGGCGCACAGCGG
>NZ_JBEOYB010000102.1:0-18302 GCF_040296845.1 Streptomyces sp. NPDC001985 | reverse complement strand
CCGGCGACTGAGCAGCACCACCCCAGCCCCTCCGGCGATTGAGGAGCGGGGGTTCGGGGGCCGGCCCCCGACCGTGGCCCGCAGGGTGCGGGGTCCTGTTGACCAGGGTCCGTCCTCACACTTCCCAGAGCCGCCTCCCGGAGGGACCCCCCGGGCGGGCCGGGGCTGACCGGGAGAGGGTCACCCCGGGTGGGGGCGCGGGAAGTGGGTGGCGAGGGCGGCGATCTCCCGTGGGCCGACCCGGCAGCAGCCACCGATCAGCCGGGCCCCCGACGCACCCCACCCCGGAGCCATCCCGGGGTCGAAGGAAGCCCTCCCCCGCCAGCGGCGCGCAGCGCTGTCCCACCGCTCCCCGCTGTTGGGGTACACCACCCCCACCCCACCGGTCACCGCCGCCGCGAGGGCGACCGCGCCATCCGCGTCGGCCGGATCGCAGCAGTTCACCCCCGCGGCGATCACCTGGTCCCGGCCCGCCACCACCCCCAGGGCCTCGGCGAGCGGCTGCCCGGCCCGGGTGCGCTCCCCCGCGACGGTGTACGAGAGCCAGAGCGGCACCCCGCACCCCTCGGCCGCCGCGAGCAGAGCCTCCGCCTCGTCGGTGTCGGGCACCGTCTCCAGGGCGAGCACATCGGGGCCCGCCGCCGCGAGGGCCTCGATCCGGGGCCGGTGGAAGCGCTCCAGTTCCCGCACCGAGAGCCCGTACCGCCCCCGGTACTCGCTGCCGTCGGCGAGCACCGCGCCGTAGGGCCCGACCGAGGCCGCCACCCACACCTCGGCCCCGGCCCGCTCACCGGCCTCCCGTGCCAGGGAGACACTGCGGGCGAAGAGGCCCGCGGCCTCGGCGCGCCCGATCCCCCGCCGGGCGAACCCCTCGAAGCCGGCCTGGTAGGAGGCGGTGGTGAGCACCCTCGCCCCCGCCCGCGCCCAGGCGGTGTGGGCGGCCAGGAGCTGCCCGGGGTCGTCCAGGAGCAGCCGCGCCGTCCAGAGCCCGCCGGAGAGATCGCACCCCTGCGCCGCCAGCTGGTGGGAGAGCCCGCCGTCCAGGACGAGGGGCCCCTCGGCCAGCGCCGCGGCGAGCGGCCGGCCCGGGCGCACCACGCTCAGCCCAGCTGGGACTGGACCTGGGCGGAGATCAGCTCCAGATGGTCCAGATCGTCCAGGTCCAGCACCTGGAGATAGATCCGGGACGATCCGGTCGCGGCATAGCGGCCGATCTTGTCGACGACCTCGGCGGGCGAACCCGCCAGACCGTTGGTCCTCAGCTCGTCCACCTCCCGTCCGATGACGGCGGCCCGGCGGGCCACCTCCGCCTCGTCCCTGCCGACGCAGACCACCAGCGCGTTGGAGTACACCAGGTCGCCGGGGGCGCGCCCGGCGCTCTCCGCGGCGGCCCGGACCCGGCCGAACTGCCGCTCGCTGTCCTCGATCGACGCGAAGGGGATGTTGAACTCGTCGGCGTACTGGGCGGCCAGCCGGGGGGTGCGGGTGGCGCCGTGGCCGCCGATGAGCACCGGAATCCTGCTCTGCGCGGGCTTGGGCAGCGCCGGGGAACCGGAGAGCTGGTAGTGGGTGCCGTCGTAGGAGAAGGTGTCACCGGTCCCGGTGGCCCACAGCCCGGTGACGATCGCGAGCTGCTCCTCCAGCCGGGCGAACTTCTCCTTGGGGAAGGGGATGCCGTAGGCCTTGTGCTCCTCCTCGAACCATCCGGCGCCGAGGCCCAGCTCGATCCGGCCGCCGGACATCTGGTCCACCTGGGCCACCTGGATGGCGAGCACGCCGGGCAGCCGGAAGGTGCCCGCGGTCATCAGGGTGCCCAGCCGGATGCGCCGGGTCTCCCGGGCGAGGCCGGCGAGGGTGATCCATGCGTCGGTCGGGCCGGGCAGACCGTCGGCGGAGCCCATGGCGAGGTAGTGGTCGGAGCGGAAGAAGGCGTCGAAGCCGAGGTCCTCGGTGGCCTTGGCCACGGTGAGCAGGGTGTCGTAGCTCGCCCCTTGCTGGGGCTCGGTGAAGATGCGGAGATCCATGGCTCCATCCTGCACCGTCGCCCGCCCTTCGCCCCGCCGGGCCCGCCGCCGGGCCCCGCGCAGGGCAGGGGCCGCCGGGCCGGGCAGGGGCCGCCGGGCCGGGCAGGGGCCGCCGGGCCGTGACGCGGTGCGGCGGCGGGCCGTGCACCGCTCCCGGTGGCCGGCCCCGGACAGCCGCCCCGCGCCCGCCCCGGCTCATGACGGACCCGCGGCCGAGCCGGCCACGTTCGGGATCTCCAGCGCCAGGGCGGAGGCGGACGGGCCACGGGCGCCCTGGACACCCGGCACTCCGGGCGGTTCGGCCGGCCGGGGTGCGCCGCGGTCACCGGAGGGCCCCGGGGCCCCCTGTGCCCGCTGCGCGACCGGCCGGGCGGCCCATCCGCCGCCCGCCGGACCCGCTCTGCTCCGCGCGTCGGGCGGCCTGCCCGCGTCCCGCACGGCGAGCTTCCGCAGCATGCCGCGCACCCGGTCGTTGGACTCGTCCGCCGCGTCCACCGCCTCGACGCACTGCCAGTACAGCCCCTCCTCGTCGGTGGCGCACGCGACCCCGACGAGGGCGATGCCCACATCGCCGAGGAGCACCCCGAGGCCGAGGAGGGTCCCCCGGGTGTCGGCGAGACCGGAGAGCTGAGCCGCTCTGATCCCTCCGCTGCGCACCCCGGGGTGGTCCAGCGCTCCCACCCCCCGGCCCCCGGTCTCGCTGAGCCCGCGCGCCTCGCCCCTGAGCTCCGGTGGTCCGTACACCGCGAGCCGGCCGCCGATCGCCTGGGCCAGGGCCTGTGCCTGCCATGCCTCCGCCACGATCTCCGGCACTGACCGGCTCTGGGCCAACGCGTGCCGGCTGGCAAAGATGAGTCGCTCCGCATCCATGAACGGCGCCCCCGTTCGTAAGACTTACTGCCCACTCAGTTCATTACCCAGAGTGAGGCTTATTGAGCCCAAACGCCAGAGGAATTCGGGAATTTGTGGACAGCAAGTCGACTGTGGAAAGATCCGTAACTCCATAGAGTGACAATTCCTTGATCGATGAGGAGAAGGGGCCCGGTTTCCCCCCTTTCCCACCCCGAACTCACGTCACCGGGAAGCGGATCTCATTGCGGTCGATCTTGTCCGAGAGCGCCTCCAGCGGGTCCACGCCGAGCGCCGCGCAGAACTGGAGCAGATACGCCAGCACATCGGCGACCTCGTCCCGGACCCGGTGCGCGGACTCCTCGGCGTCCATCACCCGCGCCGACTGCTCCGGCGTCAGCCACTGGAAGATCTCCACCAGTTCGGCCGCCTCGACGCCGAGTGCCATCGCGAGGTTCTTCGGCGTGTGGTATTGCCCCCAGTCCCGCGCCGCCGCGAACTCCGTCAGCCGGTGCTGGAGCCCCGCCACATCGAGCCCGCCTCCGGGACCCGCACCCCGCACCGCGTCCGCACCCCGCACCGCGTCCGCACCCCGCACCGCGTCCGCACCCCTCACCGCGTCCGCACCCCTCACCGCGTCCGCACCCCTCACCGCGCCCCCTCCGCTCTCCGGCCCCACCGGGCCCGTCTCCTCCGGCCGGGGCCGCGCGCCCGGTCCGTCACCACTGCGCTGTCCGTCCATGCTCGTCACGGCACCAGATCTACCACCCGCACCCCGTCGACCCCGCGCGCGAAGGACGCGTCGGAGACCGCTCCCATGAGCCGCACATGGCCTCGGCCCGCCGTCTGTGCCGCCAGGGCCACCAGGGCGCGCGCCTGTGCCGGATCGAGACAGCGGTCGAAGCCGTCCGCCAGGACGGTCAGCGACTGGCGCGCCTCCGGGACCTCCGCCGCCCGGTCCACGGCGAGCACCCCGGGCCCGGTGAGCAGCACCAGCGCCAGCGCCAGATAGCGGAGTTCGCCGTCACCGAGCCGGTCCAGCGGAGTGGCCCGGCGGCCGGCGTCCCGCGCCAGCAGCGCGCGTACCCTCCCGTTCGCCAGCTCCTCGACGGTCAGCCCCGCCACCGCGCCCGCGCATCCCGCGCGGGCCGCCGCGGTCAGCCGGGCATGGCGTCGCGCGCACTGCTCACGGGTGCGGTGGAGCACCTCGGCGAGGTTGTCGCAGCCGCGCCGGAGCCGGCCGTCGCCCAGGGGCACCGGCCCGCGCATCCCGTGCGGCTGCGGGTCGCAGACGAAGGCCGAGCGCAGCGCCACCACCGTCTGCTCCGCCGCCGCGAGCACCTGTAACTGGCCCTCGGTCCGGCCCGCCACGCGCAGCGGCAGCAGCGCGGTGCCCAGCCGGTCGTCGGGCAGCGGCGCCCGGGTCACCCGCCCCGATCCGGCGGTGTGCCAGGCGGCCTCCACCGACGACCGCCGGGGATCGCGCAGCGCCGTGCTCAGCAGGGTGCGTCCGCCGCAGGTCAGCCGCTCGCCCACGATCCGCAGCGCGGGCTCGGTCTGGACGGCGAGATCGAGCCGGACGGCTCCGGCGGGCCCGTCCGCCGTACAGCCGATCCGGAATCCCCGCCTCCCCTGATCGTCGCTCCCCGACCGCTCCGGGACCCAGCGCCCGGGGTCGGGGAAGGTGGGGCCGAGACCGCTGCCGCCGGCCAGCCGCGCCAGCGCCTCGTACGCCTGTAAAGCGCTGGACTTGCCGCTGCCGCTGGGCCCCGTGAGCAGGGTGAGCGCGGTGAGGGGGAGCGTGGTGCCCCGGTGCGGCCCGAAGGCGGAGAGCCGCAGTTCGGTGACGGCGGGGCGGAGAAGGGCGCCGGCCGGCACCGGGGACGCGGGGTCGCCGGTGCCGGCGGACGGGGAACTGCCGGGGCGGGGGGAGACGTTGCCGGGCAGGGGGCGGTTGTCCATGGCCGGACGGTACGCAGCGGGCGGGAGCCGAACCGTTCCGTCTCCGCGCCCTTCCTACGAACGGGGGATATGACGGGTGAAGGTGTCGGTGGCCTCGGCGATTCCGTCGACCTCGGTGCCCGTGGGGGCGAGCAGAAAGACATTGCGGTCGACGCGGTGCATTCCGCTGCCGAGTCCGAAGACGACCCCGCTGCTGAAGTCCAGGATGCGCTTGGCGACATCGGCGTCCGCGCTGGTGAGATCGAGGAGCACCGGAATCTGTGCGATGAGGTACTCGGCGACATCGCGCGCGTCCGAGAAGACCCGCACCCGCAGGACGACCATCCGACGGTTCTCGGCCGCGCTGTCTCCCGGGACGGCGCGGTGGTCCACCCGCGACGGCCACTCGTTACGGCCGCGCAACGGGACGACCTGCGCCAGGCCCTCCCACTGCTCGTCGGTGACGTCGTACCTCTCGTACCTACTCATACGCCTATCCTCGCCTCCCTCACCCGTTCAGCCCAACTGCGACACGGACCGGCCGGCATCAATCCTCCTCCGCCGGCCCGGCCCGGACAGGACCGCGGGCTCACATCTGCGGCTCGCCCGCCGCCACCGACTCCCAGCGGTGGAAGCCCTGCCGGCCCTCCACCGGGTCGGGACCGGCGACCGGCGCCCCGAACGGCGAGTGCACCGGCCGGTATCCGGTCGCCATGTGGATGGCCTCCGCCTGGCGCGCCGCCCGCCCCGCCGCGACCATGTCCCCCCGGTAGGCCTGGGCGAGGGCGACGACCGTCTGGGCCTGCCCCTCCAGCAGCCGCAGCTGGGACTCCTGGGCGAGGGCGAGGGCCGCCCCCGCGTGGCAGAGCGCCTCCAGCGGGCGGCCGAACCGCGCCGCGCAGACCCCGAGTCCGAGCAGGGCCATGGTGCGGCCCTTGAGATAGCCGATCTCCTCGGCGATCCGGCGGGCGATACGGAAGTGCTCGTACGCCCTCTCGTAGCGGCCGAGCTGGTAGCGGGCGTGGCCCATGGCGAGCATCGCCTCCAGCTTGAGCCGCGGCCGGCCCGCCGTCCGGCCCAGCCGGACGGCGCCGAGCGCGGACCGCAGGGCGGCGGGGCCGTCGCCGCCCTCGGCCGCGATCATCGCGAGGGCGCAGACCGCCTCCGCCTCGCCCGCGAGGTTCCCGATGGCCTGGAAGCCCTTGCGGGAGGCGGTGGCCAGCTCGTGCGCGGTCTCCAGCTCGCCGAGGTCGACGGAGATCAGCGCCAGGGTGGTGCTGATCCGGGCGATGCTGTCCGGCGCGGAGAGCTTCCGGGAGATGGCCAGGGCCCTGCGGCAGAGCCGCTCCGCCTCCCGCAGCCGCCCCATGCCGTAGAGGACCTCGCTCAGGCCCTGGAGGGGCTGGTGCGGGGTGCGCCGCAGCCGGCGGTTGATCGTGATCGACTGGTCGTAGTACTCGGCGGCCTGGCTCAGCAGCCCCAGATCGGCGGAGACCCCCGCGAGGTTGGAGAGCGCCACCGACTCGCACACCCCCCAGCCGGCGCGCCGGGCCAGCTCGATGGCCTGCTCGAAGTGGCTGCGGCTCAGCTCCAGATCGCCCTTGGTGAAGGTGGCGAGGCCCAGGCTCTGATGGGCGGCTGCCTGGCCCCGGACATCGCCGCCCTGGTGGGCGGCGCGCAGGGCGAGGGTGGCGACCGCAATCCAGGTCTCGGCGTTGCGGCGGAGCCAGAAGTACCCGCGCAGGGCGTCCGCGAGAATCCAGACGGCCGGGCAGGCGTCGCCCTCGGTGCCGGTCTCCGCCTCCGCCTCGATCAGCCGGACGAGGTCGACGTGTTCGGCGTCGAACCAGGCCGCGGCCTGCTGGGGTTCGGTGAAGGACGCCTGGCAGGCGTAGGGCCCCAGCTCGTCGACGTCCAGCCGCAGTATCTGCGGGTAGAGACAGCGGGCCGCGGAGTCCGCGGAGACGGCGTACCAGTGGAGCAGCCGGCGGCGGCCCTCCCGGTGGGTGGCCGTCGACTTCTCCGCGTCCACCAGGAGCCGGGCGTACCACCAGATCAGATCGTGCAGCCGCAGCCGCTCCTGGTCGTGCCGCTCCACCAGGTGCTCGGCGAACAGCCGGTCCAGCAGCGGGGACGCGGATTCCGGTCCGCGGCCCAGCAGGGCCGCGACGGCGGGGACGGTCGTGGTGGGACCCGGGAGCAGCCCCAGCATGCGGAAGGCCGCCGCGGCCTCCGGATCGAGCCGCCGGTAGGACAGTTCGAAGGCCCTGCGGACGGCCGAGTCGGGGTCGCCCGCGACGGCCAGGCTCTCCAGGGGGTTGCCCGAGCGCAGATCCCGGACGTGGTCGGCGATCCGGAAGTCGGGGCGCAGCGCGAGGTTGGCGGCGGCGATCCGCAGCGCGAGCGGGGTCCGGCCGCAGATGGTGACGAGTTCGGCGAGCGCCTCGGGCTCGGCGGCGGCCCGGTCCTCCCCGACGACACGGCGGACCAGCTCCTCGGCCTCGTCGGAGGCGAGCGGGCGCAGCGGCAGCATCGCCGCGCCATGGCTGACGATCAGCGCGCCGAGGCGGTTGCGGCTGGTGACCAGGGCCAGACAGCCGTCCTCGTACGGCAGCAGCTGCCGTACCTGGTCGGCGGATTCGGCGTTGTCGAGGACGATGAGCACCCGCCGGCCCGCCAGGGTGCGCTGGTACAGCTCGGTCATCTCATGGGACTCGCAGGGAATGTCCTGGTACGGCGTGCCGAGCGCCCTCAGCATGCCGGACAGGGCCTCCTTGGGGCTCATGGGCCGTTCGTCGCTGTGGCCCCGGAGGTCGAGGAAGAGCTGCCCGTCGGGGAACGCCTCCTCGGCCCCCCGGCACCACTGGAGGGCCAGCGCGGTCTTGCCGCTGCCCGCGGGGCCCACGATCATCACCACGCCCGAGCCGCCGCGCGCGCCGGCGGCGAGCCCGGTGAGCTGCCCCAGTTCGTGCGCGCGGCCGATGAACGCCCCGGTCCGGGAGAGCCGTTGCACGCTCTCGGCCTCGGGCGACGTGTCGGTGCCCGGATGCGAGGGCCGGGCGGAGTCGCCGCGGTCCGGCTCGCCGCCGGGCGGGGAGTGCGCCGACGGATGGTCACCGGGCGGACGGCCGCGGGCCGGCGGGCCCTGGTTCTCGGTCCTCTCGGCCGCGGTGCCGCGGTCCTGGCCGGGCACGGTGTCCGGGTCGAGCAGCGAGGTGTCGGCGCGCAGGATGCGGCCGTGGACGCCGCGCAGATCGGCGCCCGGGTCGAGACCGAGGTCCTCGGCGAGCCGCGTCCGGGTCTCGTTGTAGACCTCCAGCGCCTCACCCCGGTGGTCCGCCCGGTACAGCGCGATCATCCGCAGCATGGCGAGCCGCTCGTGGTGCGGGTGCTCGGCGGTCGCCCGCGCCAGCTCCTCCAGTACGAGTCCCCGTTCGCCGAGGGCGAGCCGCGCCTCGGCGCGCTGGGTTATGGCCGAAAGGTATAGCTCGTCGAAGCCGGTGCCGAGCCTGCGGACCAGTCCGTCGGACGCGGTTCCGGCGAGCACGGGCCCGCCCCAGTCCCCCAGGGCACGCTCCATCAGACCGAGCCGCTCACCGGCGTCCTCGCTGCGTTCCGCGCGCTGCACCAGGGAGCGGAAGCGGTGCAGGTCGACGGCGAGCGGGTCGCCCTCCACCAGGTAGCCGTCGCTGGCCCTGTTCAGCACGAAGCCGTGGCGCTCGGCCTCCGCCTCCATGAATCGCCCGCGCAGCCGCGAGACATGCACCTGGAGACTGCCCCGGGCGCTCGTCGGCGGTTCGCTCTCGTCCCACAGCAGGTCGATCAGCCGGTTGGAGGGGACCACCCGGCCGATGTCGAGCAGCAGCAGCCCGAGCAGCAGTCTCTCCCGGCGGCGGCCGATCTTCAGCGAAACACCCTGGCGGTGCCATTCCAGGCCCCCCAGAATGCGAAACCGCATTCCCCCATCGCTCATGCAAGGCATCCATCGGTCATGCCCTGCATCCTCTGCAATCGCCTGGCTGGTGGCAAGCGGATGGCAAGGTCATGGCCAGGCTGTGGCCGGTAGTCCCTGAGAGTTTGCCAGTCTGCCCGGGTTGAAGGCGGGGAAACCGGGTGGCTGGCAAGAGGAAGGGTTCCATCAGCATGTCCTCACAGATGTTCACCGAGCTCGACCAGGAGCAGACCCACTTCGACGCCGCGATCCGGCAGCCCTCGGAGTTGCCGCTGAGCTGGATCGGTCAGAACCCGGATAATCCACGTGAAGCACTGAGAGACCTTGAGCCGCTTACCACCAGTGTCCGTGAGATCGGCCTGGTCAACGCGATCACCGTCGCGTCGGTCCAGGCCTATGTGCGGGAACGGCCCGCACGCGCCACCGAACTGGCGCCCGGCGCCCGCTACATCGTGGTCGACGGCCACCGCCGGCTGGAGGCCGCCCGGCTCGCGGGGCTGACCCATGTGCGGGTCAGTGTCGACGACGCGCTGGTGTCGACCGACCGCTCGCTGCTCGAAGCCGCCTTCGTCGCCAATGTGCACCGTGACGACATGAACCCCCTGGAGCAGGCGTACGCGCTGAAGAAGCTGGTCGAGTTCTACGGTTCCCAGAACAAGGCCGCGAAGCGCCTCGGCATCGCCCAGTCGACCATCTCCTCCAAGCTCTCCGTACTCGAACTCGGCCCTGAACTCCAGGCGGATCTCCTCGCGGGCCGCCGCAAGGTCGTCCATGTGCGCAATCTCTCCCGGCTCAGCCCGCAGCAGCAGAAGCAGCGGGCGGACGCGCGTGCCGCGGCCACCGAGTCCCGTGCCTCCGAGGCGCGGCACCAGCCGGGTGGGGTCACCAATTCACTGGCTGCCATCCCCCGCCAGCGTGCCGTGCTCACCATGCCGTGGGCCGATGGCGTCGCCTGTGCGGAGATCGCCATCTCCCGGATGCGTCCGGCGGAGCGGGCGAGGATGCTGCGACGCCTCTGGCAGGAAGCGGAGAAGGAGGCGAGAGCCGCGCGGCTCGTCGCCCCCCGCCGGGCCTGAGACCCACCTGCCGGAGGCCGTCCTGTCCTGGATGGCCGCCCTTCGGGGCGCGCGCCGCACCACGCGGGGCGCGTCCCCCGCCTCGGGGTATCGGGGGATTCACCCGGGGCCCTCCGGCCCCCGACCGGTTTGCCGCCGGTCGGGGGCCGGAGGCATGGAGAGCCCCTTCCGCCGGCCGACGGGCCCGCCGTCCTCGTCGGCCGGCGGAAGGGGCGCGGCGCGGGGCCGCGTGGAGGACAACGGAGGCCGGGCCGCACCCCGTGGGGGGTGCGGCCCGGCGTCGTGTTCTGTCGTCCGGTGCGGACGGCGGCACGCTGAGTCGTCTCTTTCGGATGGTGCCGGGCTCGCGGGCCCGGACCCCGCTCACCGATCCGGCCCGATCCTGCCCGATCCGGAAGAAACTCCCTAGTCCTGCTTCTTGCGGCGGGTGCCGAAGACGATCTCGTCCCAGCTCGGAACGGCCGCGCGGCGGCCCGGACGGACGCCGTCCGCCTCCGCCTGACGGTCCGTGGTGCCGGTCAGCCGGTCCCGGTGCCCGGCCACGGACCGCGGCATCAGCACATCCGCGTAGGCCGAGCCCGCGCCCGCCGACGCGGCGGGGGCGACCGGCTCCTCCTCGTCCGGCTCCTGGTCGTCCTCCGCCAGCGGGTCGGCCGGCGCCGTGCGCTCCGGTACGACCATGTCGCCCCGGAAGCTCGGCACCGCCTCCAGGAGGCTGGTCAGGGAGTCCCGTTCACTGCTGCCGCCGTCGTCGGCGCCCGCCGCCGGCCCGTTGGCGCTCGGCCGGTCGGCCGGCCGGTCCAGGGTGCGGTCGAGCGGACGGTCCCGGGGCAGCCGGGCGATCCGCGGCACGAAGGGGAAGCTGGGCTCCTGCGTGGCGATGGTGTCGTCGGTCTCGCCGATGAGCGAGCGCGCCTCGTCGTCCACCGCGATGACCAGCCGGCGCGGGGGGTCGTAGGTCCAGCTCGCGGAGTGCGGCTCACCCGCCACCCGGTAGATCAGCAGGACTTCCCAGGTGCCGTCGTCGCGCCGCCAGGAGTCCCACAGCACGGTGTCCTTCTCGGCGCCGCGCAGACCGAGCCGCTCCTGCACCGCCTCGCCGAGCTGGGGTCCGGCGTTCTCGCCGGGGCGACGCACGGGGGTCTTGCGCGCCCGCTCCGCCATGAAGGCCCGCTCCGCGAGCACCGGTCCCTCGAAGCGGCGGACCCGCTCGACCGGGATGCCGGCGAGCTGGGCCACCTCCTCGGCGGAGGCTCCGGCACGTATCCGCGCCTGGATGTCACGGGGGCGGAGGTGGCTCTCCACCTCGATCTCGATCTGGCCGAGGCGGGCACGGTCGTTCCGCACGGCGGCGCGCAGCCGCTCGTCGATCGGAAGGGTGTACTCCGTACTGTCGGCAGCTTTGAGCACCAGTCGTGTGCCGTCGTTGGAGACGGCCACGACACGCAGTTCGGGCATGGGGACCTCCCGGGTGGTGCCTGCCGACGTCACCTGTCGCGTACTGCTTCCGCTAGTCGAGTGTGGCCTGCCCGGGTGCAGCCTGCCACAACCTTGCCGAGTTGCCCGGCGTGTCGGGCACAGGCCCGTGATCGCCGTTATGGCAAGGTTACCCGTTTACCACTCAGCGTGACCAATCGATCACTCCGCGTGCGGATTACCCAGCGATATCGCGACGCCGCCGGTTCGAGCGCCGCTTTCGGCCCCCTCCCTGGTTTCCGGGCACCCATGAGGGAGCTCGGGCCCAGGGTTCGCCACAGTACTCCATTCGGGCCATCCGGGTGGACTGCCGCGCCGCCGAACTTCACCGGGCGGCCGGCACCCCGCCGCAGCCGCACGGGTGACGGGTGTTCTGATTCACAGAATCTCCGCAAAGGGAACTATTCACTTCGCCCATTTGTCCCTCATGGGTACGCACGGGACAGAAGGGCGCGCAGGGACTGAAGATGCATCAGAAGCCGGACACGGGAACGGACCACAAGGAAGAGCGGGAGCGGCGGATCGATCTGAGCCTTCCGCAGGTGGCCGGGAGCACGCTCGCCGCGGTCGCGGCCGCGGTGCTCGCGTCCAGCCTGGGCGTGTACGGCACGATCATCGGTGCCGGTGTCGTCAGTGTGGTCGCCACCTGCGGTGGTTCGGTCTTCCAGCATCTGTTCAGCCGGACCGGCGAGCAGTTGCGCGAGCGCGAGGCGGTGGTTCCGGGCCGTCGCGGGGGCCGCCGGGCGGCCGGCCCGGCCGGCTCCCCCGAGCCCGGCGGGGAGTCCGGCGCCACCGCGCCCGCCGGGGAGTTCGGCGCCGCCACCGTCCACGGGACCCGGGTGCGCGGATGGAAGCGTCCGCTCATCGCCGCCGGGGCCGTCTTCGGTATCGCCATGGTCACCATCACCGGTCTGGAACTGGCCTCGGGCTCCGAGCTGAGCGGCGGCAACGGCACCACCGTCGGCTCGGTGGTGCGCGGCGAGACCGGCCGGTCGGGACCGGCGGACGAGCGCTCACCCGGCCCCGGGGAGCGGGAGGACGAACGGCCGGGGAGCCCCGGCGGCTCCCCGCGGCCCGGTGACAGCGGAGACGGAAACGGCGACACCGGGGACGACGGGAACGGGGACACCGGGGACGAAAACGGGGAACGAGGCCGGGAGAGCGGGGAGCCGGTCGAGCCCTCGTCCCCGGGCGGGAGCGGCGGCGGCACGGCCGATCCGTCCACCGCGCCCTCCCTCCCCGGCGGGGAGACCGGCGAGCGGCCCGGCTCCGGCGGCGAGTCCCCGGGCGGCGGCACGGCTCCGGTGCCCACCCCCTCCGCACCGGCGGCCCCGTCCGCACCGGGCGGCGCCACGGACGGTACGAACCGGGGTGCGAGCACCGCGCCCTGACCCGGCCCGGCCCGGCTCAGTCACCGAGCACCCGGCGCAGATGGTCGTTGCCGAACCGGCGCTCCGGGTCCAGCCGGTCCCGTACCGCCGTGAACTCGGCGAACCGCGGATAGACGCCAGCGAGGTACTCGGCGTCCCGGGTGTGGAGCTTGCCCCAGTGGGGCCGGCCGCCGTGGGCGGTCATGATCCGCTCCACGGCGGTGAAGTAGGCGCGGTGGGGGGTGCCCCGGTAGAGATGGACGGCGAGATAGGCGCTGTCCCGGCCGGACGCGGCGGAGAGCGCGATGTCGTCGGCCGGGGCGGTGCGCACCTCCACCGGGAAGCCGACCCTCAGCGGCGAGCGCTCGATCATCGCCCGCACCTCGCGCAGCGCCGCGACGGCGGCCTCGCGGGGCACCGCGTACTCCATCTCCACGAAACGCACCCGGCGCGGAGAGGTGAAGACCCGGTGCGGGATGTCGGTGTAGGTGCGCGCCGAGAGGGCCCGGCCGGCGACGCGGGCGATGGCGGGGACGGTCGCCGGGACGGCGCGGCCCAGGGAGCTGGCCACCTGGAAGAGGCCGTTCGCGACCACTTCGTCCTGGATGAAGGCACCGAGCCGTCCGGGCGGGTCGGCGGGGCCCGCGGAACGGTTGTTCCGCTTGGTGCTGCAGTGGCCGGTGTGCGGGAACCAGTAGAACTCGAAGTGTTCGTTCTCCGCGTGCAGGGCGTCGAATTCGGCGGTGACCCGGTCGAAGGACATCGGCTCCTCACGGGCCCTCAGCAGAAAGAGGGGCTCCACGGCGAAGGTGATCGCGGTGATCACCCCGAGGGCGCCCAGCCCGGTCCTGGCGACCGCGAAGACCTCCGGGTTCTCCAGCCGCGAGCAGGTCAGCAGGGTGCCGTCCGCCGAGACCAGCTCCAGCTCGGTGATCTGCGCGGAGAGGGAGGCGGAGTCGCGGCCGGTGCCGTGGGTGCCGGTGCTGACGGCGCCCGCGGCGGTCTGCTCGGTGATGTCCCCCATGTTGGTGAGGGAGAGACCCTCCCGGGCGAGGGCCGCGTTCAGCCGCTTCAGGGGCGTACCGGACTCGACCGTGACGGTCATGGCCGCGCGGTCGATCCCGCGGATGCCGGTGAGCAGATCGGGCCTGATCAGCAGGCCGTCGGTGGCGGCGATGGCGGTGAAGGAGTGGCCGGTCCCGGCTGTCTTCACCCGCAGCCCGGCCTCGGCCGCGCCGCGGACCGCGTCGGCGACCTCGCCGGCCGACGCCGGGGAGACCTCCCGGGCCGGCCGGGCGGTGACGGTGCCCGCCCAGTTACGCCATATTCGCGTCGCGCCGCTCCTGCTGCCCCTGGTCATCGCCCGGCTGTCCCTCCCGCTTCGGCACCGGCCCGTGCAGCCGGCGGTATCCCACAAGCGCCGCTCCGACCGCGACCGCCCCGGCGATCCCGGGCACCGCGTACCCCGCCGCCGCGCCGGACGCGTCGACCGCCCAGCCCCCGGCGGAGAAGCCGAGCGCCACACCGACCGCGAGTCCGGTACTGACCCAGGTCATGCCCTCGGTCAGGCTGGAGCGCGGCACATGCTGCTGGACCAGGGCCATCGTGGTGACCATCGTGGGTGCGATGGCCAGGCCCGCGACGAAGAGCGCCACGGCCAGGAATATGAGATTCCCGGCCAGTTGGAGGGGGATCATACTCAGGGCCATCGCGACCACGCCCAGCAGCCACCGCCGGGGCGCGGGTCCCTTGAGGTGCAGCAGCCCGAATATCACGGCGGCGAGGCAGGAGCCGAGGGCGTAGACGGCGAGTATCAGGCCCGCCGCGGCCGTGTTGCCCTCCGCCTCCGCGAAGGCCACGGTGACGACGTCGACCGAGCCGAAGACCGCGCCCGTGGCGACGAAGGTGAGGACCAGGACCTGGAGGCCCGGGGAACGGAGCGCGGAGCGGCCCGGCTGGTGGCCGCGCGGGTGCGGCGGGGGTTCGGTGGAGCGCTGCGCGGTGAGCCAGAAGACCCCGCCGAGGAGCAGCAGCACGGCGAGGAGCGGTCCGGCCTCCGGGAACCAGACGGTGGAGAGGCCGATCGCGATGCTCGGTCCGCAGATGAAGCAGAGCTCGTCGACGATCGCCTCCCAGGAGTACGCGGTGTGCAGCTCGCGCGG
This sequence comes from Streptomyces sp. NPDC001985, assembly GCF_040296845.1. Lineage (NCBI taxonomy): Bacteria > Bacillati > Actinomycetota > Actinomycetes > Kitasatosporales > Streptomycetaceae > Streptomyces > Streptomyces sp. NPDC001985. The sequence continues at coordinate 3,452 of NZ_JBEOYB010000102.1, read as the reverse complement.
GGAGTTCCGGTAGATCTCGGCCCAGCGGGCCCGGATCATGGCGCCGACGCTCGGGACGCAGCCGGCGGTCGCCGTGAAGAGGAAGAGCGTCCAGGTCGGCGCCCCCCGGGAGGCGCAGATCAGCAGTCCGCCCACCGAGGCGGAGGCGATCAGGGCGGCCGGGCGGAGCACTCTGGCCTGGCCGTGCCGGTCGACGAGCCGGGAGACCTGGGGGCCGAGGACGGCCATGGAGAGGGCGACGGTGGCGGAGAGGGCGCCGGCGATGGCGTACTCGCCGGTGAGCTGGGACACCATCGTCACGATGCCGACGCCCATCATCGCCAGGGGCATGCGGCCGAAGAGTCCGGCGGCGGAGAAGAGGCGGGTGCCGGGGGCGGTGAAGATCTGGCGGTAGGGGCTGGCCAAGGAGGGCTCCGGTAAGGCGTGTGGGCGGCCATGGCAGATTACGCCTGCGGCGGGCCCGCGCGCACGGGGGTTCCTCCCGCCCCGGAGAACCCGGCCCCCGGGGCCCCCGGCGAGGAAGCCCCGGGGAGGCTCGGGGACGGCGCCCGCGCCACAGGGGGCCGCACCATCCCGGCCCGCCCGGCGTCCGAGACCGCCCCCGTGCGCCCCTGACGGCCGAGCAGCCTCAGCCCGTCCGGGGGCACTCCCAGAGGCAGCTCTGGGGGATCGAGGACGGCCCCCGGGCCACAGGAAACCCGCACCAACCCAGCCCGTCCGGCGCTTGAGGACGGACCCCGGGCCACAGGAAACCCGCACCGCCCGGGCCGGGACGGCCCACCCCGGGCCCCGCACCGGAGAGACCTGAGCGATTCCAGCCCGTCCGGGGACACTCCCCGAGGCAGCACTGAGGGATCGAGGACGGCCCCCGCACCACAGGAAACCCGCACCAACCCAGCCCGTCCGGCGCTTGAGGACGGACCCCGGGCCACAGGAAACCCGCACCGTCCGGGCCGGGACGGCTCACCCCGGGCCACGCACCCGGGGCCACGGGCCCCGCACCCCGGGCCACGAGGGCGCGAGGCGAACAGGGCGGAGCACCCCCACCACCGCGGGACAGCAGTGCGGAGGCCGGAATGTGGTGCCCGGCGGCGGGTGGGTGAGGGGGCGAGGGGAGACGGGTGGCAGGATCGGGGGCATGTCCGACGCGCGCGACCCCTCCCCTTACGACGCCCTGCTCCTGCTCTCCTTCGGCGGCCCCGAGGCCCCGGACGATGTCGTCCCCTTCCTGGAGAATGTGACCCGGGGCCGAGGCATCCCCAAGGAGCGACTGAAGGAGGTGGGCCGGCACTACTTCCTCTTCGGCGGGGTCAGCCCCATCAACGAGCAGAACCGCACCCTGCTGGACGCGCTGCGCAAGGACTTCGCGGAGCACGGCATCGGCCTCCCGGTCCACTGGGGCAACCGGAACTGGGCACCGTACCTGACCGACACCCTCCGCGAGATGACGCTGGCCGGCCACCGCCGGATCGCCGTCCTCGCCACCAGCGCGTACGCCTCGTACTCTGGCTGCCGCCAGTACCGCGAGAACCTCGCGGACGCCCTCGCGACACTCGCGGCGGAGGGCCTCGAACCGCCCCGCGTGGACAAGCTGCGCCACTACTTCAACCACCCCGGCTTCATCCGCCCCATGATCGACGGAGTCCTGGCCTCACTCGGCGAGCTGGACGAGGAGGTGCGCGCGGGCGCCCATCTGGCGTTCACCACACACTCCATCCCCGACAGCGCGGCGGACACCTCGGGCCCGCCGGCGGAGCACGGCGGCGGCGGGGCGTATGTGCGCCAGCACCTGGAGGTCGCCCGGCTGATCGCGGAGGCGGTGGCCGACGAGACGGGTGCGGAGCGTCCGTGGCGGCTGGTCTACCAGTCGCGCAGCGGCTCTCCCCACACCCCGTGGCTGGAGCCGGACATCTGCGACCACCTGGAGGAGCTGCACGGCTCCGGTGCCCCGGCGGCCGTCATGGTGCCCATCGGGTTCGTCTCGGACCATATGGAGGTCCTGTACGACCTGGACACGGAGGCCACGGCGAAGGCGGCCGAGCTGGGTCTGCCGGTGCGCCGCTCGGCGACGGTCGGCGCCGATCCCCGGTTCGCGGCGGCCGTGCGCGATCTGCTGCTGGAGCGGGCCGGCGCCGAGCGCGGGGTGTCCGTGGAGCGCTGTGCGCTCGGCGCGCTCGCTCCCTCGCACGACCTCTGTCCCATCGGCTGCTGCCCGGCCAGGGCGCCCAGGCCCGCCGCCGCGGGCGCCGACAGTCCCTTCGCCTGAGGAGTCCCCCCGTGACCGCGATCAGTGACAGCCTGCTCTCCGAACTGCTCGATCTCGCGCTGGAGGCCGCCGGGCGGGCGGGGGCACTGCTGCGGGACGGGCGCCCCGACGATCTGGGGGTGGCCGCCACCAAGTCCAGCCCCATCGATGTCGTCACGGAGATGGACATCGCCGCCGAGAAGCTGATCACGGGCTTCCTCGGCGAGCACCGCCCCGATGACGGCTTCCTCGGCGAGGAGGGCGCTTCCGTCGAGGGCCGCAGCGGGGTGCGCTGGGTCGTCGATCCGCTCGACGGCACGGTGAACTATCTCTACGGGCTGCCGACGTGGTCCGTCTCCATCGCCGCCGAGTACCGGGGCGAGACGGTCGTGGGGGTGGTGGGGATTCCGATGCGCGGTGAGACCGTCCGGGCGGTGCGCGGCGGCGGTGCGTACGCCGGGGACCGGCGGCTGCGCTGCCGTGCGGCGGCTCCGCTGGAGCAGGCCCTGGTCTCCACCGGTTTCAACTATGTGCGGGACGTCCGCGCCCACCAGGCCGACATCGCCCAGCGGCTGATCCCGCGGCTGCGGGACATCCGCCGCGGCGGGTCGGCCGCGATCGATCTCTGCGATGTGGCCGCCGGCCGGCTGGACGGGTACTACGAGCGCGGCCTCCACCCCTGGGACCTGGCCGCGGGCGATCTGATCGCACGGGAGGCGGGGGCCCTGACCGGCGGACGGCCGGGCAGCGGCCCTTCGTACGACCTGACGGTGGCGGCGAGCCCCGGGGTCTTCGAGCCGCTCCAGGAGCTGCTGGAGGAGTTCGGCGCCTGGCACGACTAAGGAGTCCCCTTCGGATCGGGCCGGATCACGCCGGATCGGTGAGCGGGGTCCGGTGCCGTGGATCGCGAGGCGGAGGGCGGAGCCCTGAGCCCTCACGGAGCGCCGGCGACCGACGACAACGCGGCGAGGCGAGGCGCGGCACCAGGCCCGCGTCCCCCCGCACGATCCGGAGGAGACGACCAGAGGCGACGGCGACGGCTCGCCAGGGCCCCGAGGCCGGTGGGAGGCCCCCGGAAGCGACCGGCCCGCCTTCCCGCTCCCCGGCCCCGCCGGACGGGCTCCGGAGCCGCGGGGCCGGGGGGGGGGCCGCCCGCCACCCCCCCCCCCCGCCCGGCCCCCCCGCCCAGGGCGGAGCTGAGACAGAA
>NZ_JBEOYB010000101.1:0-19995 GCF_040296845.1 Streptomyces sp. NPDC001985 | reverse complement strand
GCTCGGGGGGGGCCGCCCCCCGGGCGGGGCCCCCCCCCCCCTTGTCGTGCCCGGGGCACGGGGCCGCCGCCCGTCCTCGCTGGGGAGTCTCTGCCGGGGCACGCGAGCCCGGCACGATCCGGAAGAGGTGTATCAGTCCCTGGTGCGCCGGCGGTGGCTGGTGTCGCACCAGGGGTAGCTGCGGCTGCGGCGGCAGGTGCACAGGGCCACACAGAACCGGTCGGACGAGACGGTGGTGCCGTCCTCCAGGACGACCTCGACGGGTCCCTCGACGAGCAGCGGCCCGCCGTCCCGGACACTGATCCGCCGCACTTCGGCTCCCTCACCGGGCATGGGCGCCCACCGCCTCCCCGTGCGCGGTGCGCAGTGCGGTGGTGTGGCCCCGCCAGGCGGTGAGGAAGTGGTGGCCGAGGCGGTCCTCGAGGTGGCAGGTGGTGTCGATGCCGAAGGCGATATCGGCCTCCAGATGGGGTTCGGTCTCCAGCAGGCCGCCGATGACGTCCCGGCGGACGATCTGCTCGTGGACGGCGTCCGCTTCGATGTGCTCGGCGTAGAAGTGCTCGGCGGCCGGGCCGGCCCCGGTGCGGGCCATGGCGCGGGCCAGCCTGCGGGAGGCGGGCGACGAGGTGATCTCGACGGTCGCGAAGTGGCCGACGAGAGCGCCGCGCAGGGAGCGGTGGAGGCCGAAGAGGGACATCTGGTTGACGACGGCCAGCATCGGCGCCCCGGCGACCTCCAGATAGTGGCCGTAGGCGGTGTGGAGGCCGAGGTCCGCCATGAGGTCGGCGAAGAGCCGGGCGTGCACCCGCTCCGCGCGCCCCGCGCCGTACTCGTCGTACTCCACGGCGGCCATCCCCGCCTTGGCGCGGCCCCACAGCCTGGGCAGCACCCAGGCATGCGGGTCGGCCTCCTTGAGGTGGTAGAGCGAGCGCTGGGCGGCGTACTCCCGCAGGTGCCACAGCTCCCCCTCGTCCTGGAGGAAGTGCGAGACACCGGTGCCGTCCACCGGCTCCACGAGGAGCGGGGCGAGCGCGTCGGCGACCGAGGTGTGGCGGGTGGCGTCCGTACGCAGCGCGCCGAGGAACCTCGCCTCCAGGGCGGCGCGGAACCGCAGCACATCGGGGTCCCACTCCTTGGTGTCGGGGACACCGGCGAAGCCCCGGTAGTGCAGTTCGTAACCGAGGTAGAGCGCGAGCTGGAGATCGTCGCCGTAGGGGTCGGCGGCCTGGGCGGCGGTGCCGCCCGGCAGTGGGGCGTCCTCGGAGAGGGCGGCGACGAGGGCGGCCGACAGGTCACCGCGCGGCGAGGGCAGACGAGGGTTCCGCTGTTCGGTGGCCATGTCTCACCCGTACCCCGAACAGCTCATCGCACCGGGGAGAGTCGCCGATCCGGGGCGGGGGGAGGGGCCGGTGGGTGCCCGGTCCGGCGCGGGCCTGTGCGCCCGGATCACCACGATCTCCTCCCGGTCCTGCCCCGGCCGGAGCAGACCGCGGCCGGTGAGCCAGCGGTTGCGGGACCGCAGCACGGGTCCGAAGGCGATCCGGCGGCGGCCGGCCACGGAGGCTTCGAGCCCCGCGTCCTCCAGTTGCGCGCGGGTGGCACGCTCCGAGCTGAGCGCGGAGTGGACGAGGAGCAGGACACCACCGGGGGTGAGCAGGGCGGGGGCGTCGTGGCAGATCCGGTCGAGGACGAGCCTGCCGTCCCGGCCGGCGTCCCAGGCGCGGGCCGCGCGGTGCCGGGGCGCGGTGTCACCGGGGGCGGGGACATAGGGCGGGTTGGCCAGGATCAGATCGAAGGTGCGGCCGGTCACCGGGGTGAGGAGATCGCCGTGGAGGACCTGGAGCGGAAGGCGGGCGAGCCGGGCGTTGAGCCGGGCGGTGGCCACCGCCCGGCGGGAGCTGTCGACCGCCGTCACCCGGGCGCCCCGCCCGGCCGCGAGAAGGGCGAGTGCGCCGGTCCCGGTGCAGATGTCGAGGACCGCGGCCTCGGGTGGCAGGTGCTCCTCGTGGAGTGCGCCCGCCAGCAGGGCCGTGTCGTCTTGCGGGGCGTACACGCCCGGCAGCGCGATGAGTGTCACAGGGGCCTCGTGTCCGAATCTACCCCGGTGAGCGGATTTCCTCTCACCGGGGAGGTCCGGCCCGGTCCGGTCATGGGCGGCGGGGGTCGGTGGGGGTGTCGGGGTGCTGCCAGGAGTCGGAGCGGGGCTGGGGGCCCTGCGGCGGTTTCGGTTTGCGGGCGGCGCGGCGGCTGCCGACCCAGAAGGCGGCGAGGAGGCCGCCGGCGATGATGACGCCGACGATGACCAGGAGGAGGGAGGAGGAGCCCGGGGCGGCGAGGGGGAGGGAGGCGGTGGGATCGTGTGGGGTCATGTGCGGCGTCTACCTCGTGCGGAGCGATCCACACCCGCCCCCGGCCCGCGATCCGCTGTGCCCGGGGCACGGCGGCGGGCGCCCGTGGTGCGGGGTCCGTCCTCAGGCGCCGGGCGGGCCGGGTGGGTCAACCGCACCGGAGACGCGGGCGAACCCGGTCCGGCCGGCGAGGGGGGCGCGGGGGGGGGCGAACGGGGTCGCGCCGGGCGGCGGGACCGTCACGCGGGGGGACATGTGAGGGGTGGGGTGGGTGGGGCGGGTGTTTCGGCATCGCGCGTGCGGGGGATGCCTTGCATCAGGGGGACTCTCCGTCATCGGAGGCACCATGATCATCCTCGGAGTCATTCTGCTGATCATCGGCCTGCTGGCCGGTATCGGCGTCCTCTGGACCATCGGCATCATCCTGGTCGCGATCGGCATCGTGCTGTGGGTCCTGGGAGCCCTGGGTCACGCCGTGGGCGGCCGGCGGCATTACTGGTGACGGCACACCCGTAGCCGGCGCTCGCCCCCCGGCACCCCTCACCCCGGCAGGGAGTCGAGCCACCCGGTCAGCAGCCGGTTGACCTCATCGGGCCGCTCCTGCTGGGTCCAGTGGCCGCAGCCTTCGAGGAGATGGGCCGCGCTCAGCCCGGGCAGAGTGGCGGGGAAGGCCGCGATCGCGTCGGCCAGCCACGTCGTGGAGGCGTCCAGCGCACCACCGATGAACAGGGACGGCTGACCGATGGCGGCCCCCGTGAATCCCGCGGCGGCGAGGTCGGCCCAGTCCCGGTCCATGTTGCGGTAGCGGTTGAGCGCCCCGGTCATACCGGTGCGCTCGAACTCCCCGGCGAAGACGTCGAGGTCCTCCTCGCTGAGCCAGCCCGGCAGGCGCCCGGCGGGAAAGCGCTCCCTGAGCGTTCCGGTGCGGCTCGCGAAGTGCGGGGCCGGGGCGGAGGGCCCGGGCATGGTGTCACCGGAGAAGGCCGCGTAGAAGCCGGCGAGCCAGCCCCGGACATCGGGCTCCACCTCGGCCTCGGCCCGGCCGGGCTCCTGGAACCGGGAGATGTAGAACTCGTCGTCCCCGCCCATCCGCGCGAACACATCGGAGGGGCGCGGCCCGCCCGGCGCCTCGTAGGGGACGCTCAGCATGCCCACGGCGCTGAAGACGTCCGGCCGGATGAGGGCGGACCTCGCGGCGATGGTGGAACCCCAGTCGTGCCCGACGATCACGGCCGTCCGCTCACCGAGCGCCCGCACCACGGCGACGCTGTCCTCGACGAGGTCGAGCATCCGGTAGGCGTCCGTGGCGACGGGCCTGGAGGAGCGCCCGTAACCGCGCACGTCGACGGCGGCGGCACGGTATCCGGCCGCCGCCAGCGCCGGCAGCTGGTGGCGCCAGGAGTACCAGGACTCCGGGAAGCCGTGGACGAGCAGGACCAGGGGTCCCGTGCCCTGCTCCACGAGATGCACACGGCCGGCGGGGGCGGGGACCAGGCGGTGGATGGGGTGCGGCATGGGTCCTCCTGTGGGGCTCCGGGGGGGGCGGGCTCGGGCTGCGCCCCAGGGCTGATCATGCGGGAGGATGCCCGGGGCGGCGAGGTTGCTTGCCGGTTCGGCAAGGGGGCGGGGGCGGGCTCGCCGTGGGGGCTGGGCCGGGGGTCCGGGCTCCCGGGCTGGACGGAAGCGTCGGTTTCCGGCCCGGCTGGGGTGCCTCCCGGAGGCAGCTCCGTGAGGTTCGGGGACGAACCCCGCACGGTACGGGCTCCCAGCCCGCCCGGCACCAGAGGACAGACCCTGCACCGACCGGAGCCCGCACCCCGCGACCTCCCAGCCCGCCCGGCGCTTGAGGACGGACCCTGGCCCACAGGCACCCGCACCCTGCGACCTCCCAGCCCGCCCGGCACCAGAGGACAGACCCTGCACCGACCGGAGCCCGCACCCCGCGACCTCCCAGCCCGTCCGGCGCTTGAGGACGGACCCTGGCCCACAGGCACCCGCACCCCGCGGGCCACGGTCGGGGGCCGGTCCCCGAACCCCCGCGCCTCAAACGCCGGCGAGGCCGGGTTCGCTCCCGCACCGCGGAAGCACGCGGCCGGGCGACGCGGGCCGGTGTGCGCCCGGACGGAGCAGTACGGGGATGTCGTGGCGCGGCTGCGCGAAAGGGGCCGGGCGCTGAAGTACCGTACCGGCCGGGTGGCGGGCCGGGCATGTCCGAGGGTGCCGCGGGTGCGCCGCCGGTCAGAAGCGGCCGCGCCGGGGCACCGCCTTCGGGAGGTGGCGTGGTGGAGCGGCCGAACCCGCCCGCGCGGGGCGCCGTACCCGCGTCCGGGCCCACCGGCCGGAGGCCCCTCTCCAGCAGTGCGACCATCGGAGCCTTTGCCGTGAGTTACTTCCTTGCCCCAGGCGCCGCCCGCTCGGCGGCCCGGGCACTGGCGCTCTCCTACCCGCACATCCGGCTCTCCGAGGAGCCCCTCTTCCTGCGGACGGCCGCCCGCGCCCCCGGGCGCGAGGTCTGTCTCGTGGCCGGCGGCGGCTCCGGGCACGAGCCGCTCGACACCGGGCTGCTCGGCCCGGGCGGCCTGGACGCCGTCGTCCCCGGGGAGATCTCCGCCGCCCCGACCGCGCGCCAGATCGCCTCGGCCTCCCGGGCCGCCGCCTCCGCCTCCGCCTCACGGGCGGTGCTGCACATCGTCAAGAACTACACCGGCGACCGGCTCGCCTTCGCCGGCGCGGGGGAGCTGCTGCGCGCCGAGGGCTACCGGGTGGCCCAGGTCGTGGTCGACGACGACGTGGCCACCGGCGCCTCCCGGGTCGGGCGGCGGGGCACCGCGGCCACCGTGGTGGTCGAGAAGATCCTCGGCGCGGCGGCGGACCGGGGCACGGGGCTGGAGCGGCTGGCCGCCCTGGGCTCCCGGGTGGCGGCCGGCTCCCGCACCATCGGCGTCGCCGCCCGCGCGCACACGGTGCCCGGCACCGGCCGCCCGGCCTTCGACCTGCCGGACGGCCGGTACGAGTACGGGATCGGCATCCACGGCGAGCGCGGCGCCGCCACCGTCTCCGCCCGGAGCTGCGCCGAGCTGGTCCACCGCATGGTCGACGATCTGCTGGCGGAGACGGGGAGCGCCGACGGCCGGGAGGTGCTGCTGCTCGTCAACGGTCTCGGCGGCACCGGGGAGTTGGAGCTGCGCTCCATCGGCGAGCTGGCCCGGGCGCGGCTGGCCGGCCGGGGCGTCGCCGTCGCCGCGCTCGCCGCCGGCACCTATGTCTCCGCCCTGGACACCTCCGGATTCAGTCTCACCCTCACCGCGCTGGCGCCCGGCTGGCTCGATCTGTGGTGCGCCCCGACGCGGACACCGCTCCGGCTGCCGGGAGCGTCGGCGCCGGAGGCCGTCGCCGATCCGGTGCCGCCGGGCGCGGAGGCTCCGGCCCTGGTGCGGGGCAGCCGGGTGGTCGTGGAGCGGCTCGCCGAGGTCTGCGCGCTGCTGCATCCGGAGCTGACCCGGCTGGACACCCTGAGCGGTGACGGGGACTTCGGCGACAACTTCACCGGTGGTGTCGCCCGGGCCCTGGAGCGGGCGAGGGCCGACGGCACGGCCGGCACCACCGCTCTCGCCCATGAGTTCCTGGACGGGGTGGGCGGTACGAGCGGGCCGCTCTTCGGGCTGCTGTTCCAGCGGGTGGCGCCCGTCCTCGTGAACGAGGAGAAGTGCGATCTGCCGGCCTTCACGGAGGCGGTGGCCGCCGCCCGCGACGCCATCTGCCGGGCGGGAGGCGCCGCCGTCGGCGACCGCACGCTGGTCGACGCGCTCTCGCCCGCCGTGGACACCCTCGCCGGCGCCGGAGCCGACACGGTCGCGGCCCCTCTCACCGAGGCCGCCCTCGCCGCCGTCGACGGGGCCCGCCGGACGGCCGGGCTCCGGGGCCGGCTGGGGCGCTCCAGCTATGTGGGGGCCCACAGCGACGGGGTCCTCGACCCCGGTGCCGTCGCGGTCGCCGTCGTCTTCACCACCCTCGCCGCCGTGTACGAGCCCGCCCACGCGCACCGGCTGCCCTCGCCCGGCGGGATCGTCGATCCGGTGCGCCCGCGCGTGCCGTGACCGGGCGCGGGCCCGGGCGGAGCCGCCGGCCCGGACAGGGGCAGGGGCAGGGCGGGCGGCTCAGCCGCCGGTGTTCCCGTTCTCCTTACCCTGGCGGCGCAGCCGGAAGGGGAGCACGTACCAGCACAGGGCGAACCAGAGCATCACCACCGCGGCGATGGCGGTGGCGAGCGGCCCGGTGAGGACGACATTGAGGATCAGGAGCAGGGTGCACCCGATGGTGAGGGCGAGCAGGACCATCCCGCAGACCACCAGCCGGCCGGCCGTGCGCACCACCTCGTCCTTCATCTGCTGCCCGGAGAGGAAGCGGTGGATCGAGACGGGCGCGATGAGGGAGGCGGTGGCGGACGCGCCGAGTGCCACGGTGAGCACGTAGAGGGCGCGGCCGGGGGTCTCCAGCTCACGGAAGCTGGCGGTGAAGGCGATGCTCAGCAGGAATCCGAAGAGAATCTGGACGCCCGTCTGGGCGACGCGGGTCTCCTGGAGTATCTCGTTCCAGCGGCGGTTCACCCGTTCCTGGGGGCTCTCCTCGCCGTCGTCGGCCCCAGCGCTGTCCGGGCCGCGGTGGCTCCCGTGGCCGCACCGGTGGTCGCCGGCGGCCGGGGCCGGTCTGTCCGTCAAGGTCATCGATGTCCCTCCCTGTTCCAGCGGCCCGGCTACCCGCTCCGGGCGTGTACATGCCGCGCCGAGGGTCCGGGGAGGGAATCGGGCGGCGGGTCAGGCCAGGGAGAGGAAGAGCTTCTCCAGCTGCTCCTCGTTGAGCTTGGGCTCCTCGCCGTCCTCGCGGGTGGTCATGCACTCACGCATCCGGGTGGCGATGATCTTGAACCCGGCGCGGTCCAGCGCGCGGCTGACGGCGGCGAGCTGGGTGACGACATCCCGGCAGTCGCGCCCCTCCTCGACCATGGTGATGACCGCCGAGAGCTGCCCCTGCGCGCGGCGCAGCCGGTTGAGCACGGCGCGGGCGGCGGCTTCCTCGTCGGCGGTCGTGGCCGGGGTCCCGGTCGAGGCCGGGGCGGGTTCCTGCGCGGGCGCGTTCATCCGTCGGGCTCCTTGGTGAGGGCGGTGGGAGGGCTGTCCGGTCTGCGGCGAATCACCCCCCACTATACCCCCGGGGGTAATCTGTTACGGTCGAATCAATACCCCGGAGGGTACCTACTGAGGATGTGAGCGGGACGTGTTCTTCGTCGACACCATCGAGATCGAGGGCCTGGGCAACCGGCACTATCTGGCCGGAGGCGCCCGGGCGGCCGTGGCGGTGGACCCGCCGCGCGACATCGACCGGGTGATCGGGGCGGCCGCCCGCCGCGGGGTGCGCATCACCCATGTCGTGGAGACACACATCCACAACGACTACGTGACCGGCGGTCTGGAGCTGGCCCGGGTGACCGGCGCGACCTATCTGGTGCCGGCCGCGGCCCAGGTCTCCTTCGCCCGCGTCCCGGTCCACGACGGCGACGTGGCCGAGATCGACGAGGGCCTCTCCGTGCGGGCCCTGGCCACCCCCGGCCACACCCCGCACCACACGGCGTACGTCCTGGAGGAGCACGGCACCCCGGTGGCGGCGTTCACCGGCGGCTCCCTGCTCATCGGCACCGTGGGCCGCCCCGATCTGGTCGAGCCCCGGCTCACCGACCGGCTCGCCCGGGCCCAGCACGCCTCCGCGCACCGGCTCGCCGCCGAGCTGCCGGAGTCCACCTCCGTCCTCCCCACCCACGGGTTCGGCAGCTTCTGCTCGTCCGGGCGGGCGGCGGGCGACACCAGCACCATCGGCCGGGAGAAGACGGTCAACGCCGCCCTGCTCCAGGACGTGGACGCCTTCGTCGCCGGGCTGCCGGCGGAGCTGGAGGACGTACCCGCGTACTACGCCCATATGGGCCCGGCGAACGCGGCGGGGCCCGAGCCGGTCGATCTGACCGCTCCGGCACCCGCGGACGCCGAGTCCATAGCCGCCCGGCTCGCGGCGGGCGAGTGGGTCGTCGACCTGCGCAACCGGGTCGCGTTCGCCGCCGGACACGTCACGGGATCGTTCAACTTCGAGGCCGACGGCAAGCTCGCCACCTATCTCGCGTGGATGATCCCGTGGGGCAGGCCCGTGACGCTGCTCGCCGAGTCGCCCGGGCAGCTGGCCGACGCGCAGCGCGAGCTGGTACGGGTGGGTATCGACCGGCCAGCCGCGGCGGCCACCGGCGGCCCCGCCGACTGGCTGCGGCCCGGTGAGGCCCCGGCGTCGTTCCGCCGGGCGGTCTTCGCCGAGCTGGCCGGGGAGATCCGCGGGGGCGCGGAGCCGGTGGTGCTGGACGTCCGGCGGGACTCCGAGCGCGCGGGCGGATACATCGAGGGGTCGGTCCACCTCCCCGTGCACACCGTGCACCGGCGGATCGACGAGGTGCCCGCCGGGACGGTCTGGGTGCACTGCGCCGGGGGGATGCGGGCCGGGATCGCGGCCTCGCTGCTCGCGGCGGCGGGGCGGGACGTGGTCGCCGTCGATGACGGCTTCGACCGGGCCGCCGAGGCGGGCCTGGCCATCCGTACCAGCGGCTGAGCCGCACCCACCCCTCCCTCTTCCCGGCACCGGAAGGAGCCCCGCCGTGCCCCGCTGCCCCCATGACGCCGCACGCGCCCCCGCGGTCCTCGCGACCCACGACACTGCCGACACCCGGGATACCTCCGACACCCGGGATACCTCCGACGCTTCCGGCGGCCCCGGCGCGCGGGCCAGGCACTCCCCCGGCACCCCGCGCCCGGCGCCGGGCCGGACCCCGGGCGCGCTCATATGAGTGTGCTCGTCCTGGCCCTGGTGGCCGGAGCGGTGGTCGGCCTGGCGCTGGGCGGGCTCGGTGGCGGCGGGAGCGTACTGGCCGTCCCCGCGCTGATCTACGCGCTCGGCTTCAGCCCCGCCGCCGCCGCCACCGCGGCCCTGATCATCGTCACGGTGACCTCGCTCACCGCCCTGGTCGGACACGCCCGGGACGGCCATGTCCGCTGGCGGGCCGGGCTGCTGTTCGCCGCGGCGGGCATCGGCCCCGCCATGCTCGGCGGCCTCGCGGCGAGCCGGCTCCCCGGCCCGGTCCTGACCGCCGCGTTCTCGGTGATCGCGGCGCTGGCGGCCCTGCGGATGCTCCGCCCCGCCCCGCCGGCCGAGGAGCGGCCCGTGCGGCCGGCCCGTGCGGTGGGCGCCGGTGCCGGGCTGGGCGCGCTCACCGGCACCCTGGGCGTGGGCGGGGGGTTTCTCGCCGTGCCCGCCCTGACAGGGGTGCTCGGCCTGCGGATGCGGGCCGCCGTCGGCACCGGACTGCTGGTCGTCGCGGTGAACTCGATCGCCGCGCTCACCACCCGCGCCGGGACCGCCGGCGGTCTCGACTGGGCCGTCGTCGCCCCTTTCACCGGAGCGGCGATCCTCGGCGCCTGGGACGGCAGACGGCTCGCGGCGAAGGTCCCGGGACCGCGTCTCCAGCGGGTCTTCGCCCAGGTCCTGCTGGCGGTGGCCGCCCTCATGTTCCTCGACAGCGTCGTCTGACCGGCCCCCGCCGGCCCCGACCCCCTCCCGTACCCGTACCGACCCCGACCCGTACCGACCCCGACCCGTACCGATCCGAGAAGGAACCGCGCCATGGACACCACCCTCACCGCCGACCTCGCCCGCGAGCGTCTGCACACCCTCACCGTCATCGATGTACGCACCCCCGGCGAGTACGCCGGCGGACACATACCCACCGCCCTCAACATCCCCCTCGACTCCCTCGACCGGGCCCTGCCCGCCCTGCGCGAGGCAGCGGGCCGGGGCGGGCTCCTCCTGGTCTGCGCCTCCGGGGCGCGCTCGCGGAACGCCTGCGCGCTGCTGGCCCGGGAGGGCGTCACGGCGGCGACTCTGGAAGGCGGCACGGCGGCCTGGTCCGCCACCGGCGGCGAACTGCACCGCCCCGCCCAGGCGCGGGCCGGCTGGGCGATGGACCGCCAGGTCCGCCTCACCGCCGGTTCCCTCGTCCTGCTGGGCCTGCTGCTCGGACTCCTGGTCCACCCCGCCTTCCAGCTGTTCTCCGCGGGAATCGCCGCCGGGCTCGTCTACTCCGCCCTCTCCAACACCTGTGCCCTGGCCGCCCTCCTCGGGAAGCTCCCCTGGAACCGGCCGGGCCGCACCGGCCTGGAGACCACCCTCGCGGCCCTGCGGACCCCGGCGTCCCCCTGAACGGACGGCCCGGGGCCGCACCTTGCTCCCCAACCTCCCCGGGCACCCCGGTTGAAACCAATCAGCTAAGCGGATTAGCCTTACGGTGCCTTCGAACAGTCGGCCACCCGGCAGGGTGGCCGCGGAGGTTCATCGCCGCATCCGTGCCCCCGGGGGCGGAGCCGGGGCAGCAGGGTGCTCCTCGTTGGCGGCCGAGGAAGAAGGAGCGCGCCCCCGTGGCCTCCCACCGTCGTCACCGCCGTCCCAAGCAGGCCGGCTCCGCGTACACCGCCGCTCTCACGGCGACGGCCGCCGCGGCCGTCGCGATGTCGACCCAGTCGGCCTCGGCCGACCCGCTCCCGGACCCCCGGAAGAAGGGCGTCCAGGCGCAGATCGACCGGCTGTACGAGGAGGCCACCCAGGCCACCGAGAAGTACAACGGGGCCAAGGAGGCGGCGGGCAAGCTGGAGAAGCAGGTCAAGAGCCTCCAGGAGACCGCCGCCCGCAAGCAGGACGACCTCAACGGGCTGCGTGACCGGCTCGGTTCGATCGCCGGCGCCCAGTACCGCAGTGGCGGAATCGACCCCTCCATGGAGCTGCTGCTCTCCTCCGACCCCGATCGGTATCTGGAGAAGGCGTCCGCCCTCGACCGGCTCGGCGACCGGCAGGCGATCGAGCTGGAGCAGTTCCAGACGCAGCAGCGCGATCTCCAGCAGCAGCGCCGGCAGGCGTCCGAGAAGCTGGCGGACCTGGGCGACACCCGTACGGAGCTGCGGGAGAAGAAGAACGAGATCCAGGGGAAGCTCGCCGAGGCGCAGCGGCTCCTCAACACCCTCTCCGCCAAGGAGCGGGCCAGGATCGCCGAGAAGGAGGAGCGGGCCGACCGGGCCAGCGAGCGGACGGAACTGGGCAACGAGGCCAGTGGGTCCCAGCGCGCGGCATCGGCCTTCGACGCGGCCAAGAGCAGGGTCGGCATGCCCTATGTGTGGGGGGCGACCGGGCCGGGCTCCTTCGACTGCAGCGGGCTGACGTCCTGGGCGTTCAAGCAGACGAATGTGTCGATTCCCCGCACCTCGCAGGCGCAGGCCCAGATCGGCACCCGGATCAACTCCCTCTCCGACCTCAAGCCCGGCGACCTCATCATCATGCGCACCGACCTCAGCCATGTGGGGTTCTACGCCGGCAACGGCCAGATCCTCCACTCCCCCAAGCCCGGGGCGAACGTGCGCTACGAGTCCATCGCGCGCAGCGGTATGCCCTTCATGTGGGGTGTGCGGGTCTGACCGGTTGACCGGGGGTCCGGCCGTCCGCGCGGCGCGCCGGCGTCAGCGGCCGTCCCCGCGCGGGGCGGCCGGCGCCCTCTCGGAAGCCGGAGCCGGAGCAGCCGGAACGGCGGGCGCAGCGGCGGCCGGTACCGGGCAGGCGTCCGCGGTGCGCAGACGCCGTACGAGGGCATGGCCGAGGAGCGCGAGCGAGGCGACGGCCAGCACCGGCTGCGCGGGGGCCCAGTAGGACATCGCCCCGCTCATCCCGAGCGCGAGCACCACGAGTTTGTTGCAGACGGGGCAGCCGACCGCGAGGGCCGAGAGCGCCGCCGCCGCCAGCGCGCGCCCGCCGTGGGGCCTCTCGCCGGCCCGGGGCCGCGCCCCACCGGCGTAGGTGCCCGCGAGCAGGCCCGTGAGGACGGAGCCGGCCGCCCAGACCGGGTAGTTCCACCAGAGGACGGGGGTCATCCGCCCGAAGAGTCCGGTGGGGACGACACCGGTCGGTACTCCGATCGCCACCGCCGCGAGGGCGGCCACCACGATCGCCACTCCCCACTGTCGCGGCATCCAGGTGCGCATGCCCGTTCCGCCCTTCGTTGTGGATGCCAAGGAGCTTAGTGGACGCGGCCACGGGGGTGCCGGGCACCTCGGCCGGGGCCGGCGCACCGGACAGCGTGATGTCATTCGATTACCCAGTGATACCTGTCACCAGAGCGTGCGCCGCACGGTCCCATCACTCTTGATTCTGTGCCCCTTTGTCGCGCCATCGACCACTGGAACTCCCCATTCCGGTCACTTTCCGTGAACACATCGAAAGACGGGGCAGAACCAACTCCGTTTACCAGTGATCACCATGTGCCTAAGGTCGGTGCCGACCATGGGGGAGGCCCTCGGGCAGCTCCGCAGTCCAGCAGGGAAAAGGAGATCCGTGATGACACCATTCACCCGCACAGCTGTGGTGGGCGCGGCCATGGCCCTGGCGTTCGCCGGCACCGCTTCGACGGCCCAGGCCACCGAGGCCGGGCCCCTCGTCAGCAACAAGGTGATTTCGCTCCCGGGCGGCCAGGGCAAGATGACCTTCATCGACAACGGTGACATGTTCGAGGTCTGTGACACCAAGGCGGACGGCCACGGCGTTTCCGGCCGCCTGATCGACAACAACTACAATGAGAAGCTTTACATCGAGGACGGTGGCGACGCCGGCTGTGGAAAGAAGGGCTACAACGTCGGCCAGCTCGGCTCCTACCAGATGCAGCTCTCGTGGAACGGTGGCGGTCCGGACGTGAAGTCCGAGTGGTTCAACGAATAAGCCTGAATTCAGCGGGATTCCCGCCCGCGTCGCGTGAATGAGAAGCACCGTGACCGCCTCCGGGTGAGCCGGTCGCGCGTCTCGCGCCGCGTTTCTCGCACATGCGCACACGCGCCCATGGCCGCGACCTCGTGAGGTGAGGCCGGCGGCACCGGGGGCGGGGCCGCCACCAGCCCGACGGCGGTGGGGACCCCGCCCCGCGGATGCGCGAGCCCCCTGCCGCGCCGGCGCACCGGCCGTCCCGGACAGGGTCGTGGAGACACGGCCGGCCATCCGCGAGCCCTGTCCTCTCCCGTGGAGGTACCGCCATGACACAGGAACAGCCCGCCCGGAGGACGGTCGCGGACACCGCACCGGGGGCGGGGGCGTCCGGTGGCGCCGAGCGGAACCCCCGTCCACGCCGGCGCCGAGGGGTCCGGGCCACCGCGGTGGCCGGCGCCGTCGCGGTGGCCGTCGCCCTGGGCATCGTGGTGTCGCAGACCATCAGCGGTGGCAGCGGCAACGGCGGCGACCGCGGGCACGGGCGGGCGCCGGGCGGACTCCCGGCCACGGATGTGCTGGCGCACCCGGACCAATCGCCCCCGCGTGACCTCATCGCCGCGGGCAGGACCGCCGTCTCGGCGTACTTCACCGGGAGGACCGTGCGGCGCGCGAACGGGGACGGCGCCGTCACCTACGCGTGGAGTCTCCTCGACACGACCAGCGGCCGGTACCGGCCGACCGCGTGGGCCTGGCTCGACGTGGCCCCCGGGATGCGGACCGCCGCCGTGCTGGAGCGCGGTCTGCCCGTCAACCGCATCGGACTGCTGAACCTGGCCACACACGAGGTGGAGCGCTGGATCACGGTGGACCGGGGCGTCGGCGGGGTGCGGTTCTCGCCCGACGGGACGCGCCTGGTGGCCACCGCGTACCGCCTCGACCCGGACGGTCTGTTCAAGGACGCGTCGCGCCGGGTGAACGACAGGACGGTGCCGGGGCCCAGGCCGAGCCGCACCGGCTTCCATGTCATCGATGTCGCCTCCGGGCGGGCGGACTTCACCGAGCGCCCGCCCCGGAGCCAGGGCCGCGGGTTCGCCGGTGGCGGCGGGCGCCAGGATCTCCACTGGAGCCGTGACGGCGCCCTGCTGTGGGAACCCTGGGACAGCGCGGCGGGCAAGGTGTTCTACACCGTGGACGGCACGGAGGTGCCCGCCCCGGAGCGGCAGGCGGCCCTGCGCCGTCCGGGCGCGGCCCTCTCCCCCGACGGCAAGCACGTCACGGGGAAGTTCGCGGGCGACGGCGGCAGGATCGTGTCCGAGGTGCTGGACGCGGGCAGCGGCGAGCGTGCCGCGCTCGTGCCCGGTCAGCAGCTGCTCGCCTGGGCCGACGACGACGCGCTCATCGCCTGGAGCTGCGACCCCGAGCGGTGCGACCCCGGCAGGGGCGAGTTCCGCAACCGGCTGGTCCTGGCGGGCATGGACGGAGGCAGCCCCACGCCGCTGTCCGGCTTCCGCGAGGGCGACCTCCGTCACAGCGGTCGCTGGACCCCGGTTTTCTCCCGGCGCTGACATCCCGCCCCGGGCACCGGGACCGCTCCGCCGGGCCGTGGGCGCCGGTGCCGCCGCTCGCCGGTCCCGCGCCCGCCGGCCGCACCGCCCGCCGTCGCCGGTCCCCTCGGTCCGAGGCCGCGCGCTTCTCCCGGGCGCGCAGAACCGCCCAGAGGGCGAACTCGGCGGGGAGGGCGGCCCACACCAGGACCAGGGCGGGGTCCCACCAGCCGGACGCCGGTCCGAGGAGAGCCTCGGTCGCGGCGGCGAGCATCGCCAGGGCGAGTCCGGCGCACAGGGCGCGGCCGGCCCTGGTCGCGGAAGTTTCGGGGAGTGTGCGGGGTGGGTGCATGCCGTGCCGTGGTCCTTCATCGGTGGGGCAGGGGGCCGTTCCCGGCCTGATCCGTTGTCCTCGATGGTGGTGTGGCGGCCGGGTGCGCACGAGCCGTAACCGGCCGCGGGCAAAAGCCGTGTACCCCCGGGAAGCACCTGGCATACGGCGCTTATCCGGCCGTTCTCATGGTCTACACCTGTCTGGATCTCATGCCCATCACCGCGGATACCGTGGTCATCACGGTGATCCCGCGCTGATCACCCGTCGATACCCCCGGCCGTGGGTACCCGCGCCGGGGCCGGTGTTCGCACGGGACGGACCGGATGCTCAGGACCCGGCGCCGGCGGCCCCGCGCCCGGAAGCCGGGGTGGTGGCTGCGGCGGTGGCTGTAGCTGTGGCGGTGTCCGGGTGGCAGACGAAGACACGGTCCAGACCGATGATGCTCAGGACGCGGCGCATATTGGCGGGCACGGCGGCCAGCGCGATGCCGGCCCCGGCCACCGTCGCGGTGTGGCGGGCGGCCAGCAGTACGGTGATGCCGCTGGAGTCGCAGAAGTCCAGCCCGCCCAGGTCCAGGACCAGCAGCCGCCCGGGGGCGAGTGCGAGCCGTTCCACGGACCCGCGCAGCAGATCGGCGCTCTCGTGGTCGAGGTCGCCGGTGATCTCCAGGACGGGACCGGTGGCGGCGTCTCGGGCGGTGATCGTCAGCGGTTTCATCTCAGTTCGTCACCCGGGGGCTGGTCGGGACGGGGGCGGGGACACCGAGCGCCAGGAGCGCGGTGTCGTCGTCGAGGCCGTCGCCGAAGCCGGCGAGCAGTCCGGTCAGCGCGGCGGTCATCCCGTGCGGACCGGTCGCCTCCAGCCGCGCGGTGAAGGCGCGCAGGGCGTCCTCGCCGAAGAGGGCGCGGTCCGGTCCGGTCCGCGCCTCGGTCAGGCCGTCGGTGTAGAGCAGCAGGGTGTCGCCCGGGTGGAGCACCGTGTGGGCGGGGGTGAACTCCGCCCGGGGCAGCACACCGATCAGCATCCCGCCGGGGGTGGGGAGATACGCCGCGGTGCCGTCGGCCCGGCGGATGAGCGCCGAGGGGTGGCCGCCGGAGGCCAGCCGCACGGCGCAGCCGCCGGGACCGGGTTCGAGAATCCCGAACACCGCGGTGCAGTAGCGGGGGTCGCCGCCGGTGTAGCGGTCGTGGAGGACGGTGTTGAGCGTGGTCAGGGCGTGGACCGGGTCGGGAGAGTGCAGGGCCGCGGCGCGCAGCGTGTAGCGCGCCAGAGAGGTCACGGCGGCGGCCTGCGGGCCCTTGCCGCACACATCGCCGAGGAAGAAGGCCCAGCGCTTCCCGTCCAGCGCGAACAGGTCGTAGAAGTCGCCGCCGAGGAGGTCCGGGGAGGCGGTGTGGTAGTAGGAGGCGACTTCGAGGCCCGGGACCTCGGGCAGGGCGGAGGGGAGCAGGCTGCGCTGGAGGACCGCGAGGGCCTCCTGGAGCCGCGCGCGGTCGGCCTCGGCCCGGGCGCGGGCCCGCTCGGCGGCCTGCTGGGCCTCCCGGGCCACCTCCCGGCCCCGCAGCAGCTCGGTCTCGTAGGCTCGGCGGTCCCGGGCGTCGAAGACCGTGGTGCGGATCAGCAGCGGCTCGCCGTCGTCGCTGGTCTTCACCCTGGAGGTGACCAGCACGGGCAGCCGGTCGCCGCCGGATGTCCTGATCTCCAGGGCGATTCCGCTGATCTCGCCGTTCATCCGCAGCAGCGGCGCGAAGTGCGTCTCGTGGTAGAGCTTGCCGCCCACGGTGAGCAGATCGGCGAACCGCGACCTGCCGACCACCTGCTCCCGGGGCAGGCCCAGCCACTCCAGCAGAGTGGTGTTGATCTTCGCGATGGTGCCGTCCATCAGCGTCGAGAGATAGCCGCAGGGCGCCGACTCGTACAGGTCCTCCGCGCTGTCCTCCAGCAGCGCGCTGAACCGTGCGTCCATCGCGTCCTGGTCCTCCTCGCCCGGCTCGGGCACCTGGCCCGTGACGCTCATCACGAGGCCGACGCCGCGAAGGCGGCTATCGCCCCGGCGGTGGCCTCGGGGGCGCTCAGCTGCGGGCAGTGCCCGGTCGCCTCCAGGGTGATCAGCCGGCTCCCGGGGACGGCGGCGTGGACATAGGCGCCGACCTCCCTGGGCGCGATCACGTCCTGGGCGCACTCCAGCACGAGGGTGGGCACCTTCACCGACCCCAGTTCGGCGCGGCTGTCGGAGAGGAAGGTGGTGCGCGCGAAGACGCGGGCGATGTCCGGGTCGGTGGCGCAGAACGCCGCGGTCAGCTCGTCGCCCAGTTCCGGGCGGTCGGGGTTGCCCATGATCACCGGCGCCATGGCGCCCGACCAGCCCAGGTAGTTGGAGTCCAGTGACTCCAGCAGCTCGTCGATGTCCGCCGCGCTGAACCCGCCCCGGTAGCCGTCGTCGTCGATGTAGCGGGGCGAGGGGCCGACCATGACGAGGGAGGCGATCCGGTCCGGGAGGCGCTCGGCGGCCCTGACGCCGACCATCGCGCTCACCGAGTGCCCGACGAGGACGATGTCCCGCAGGTCCAGCTCCGTACAGAGATCCACCACGTCCTGGGCGTAGCCGTCCAGCGAGGAGTACCGCTGCTCGCTCCACGCCGACAGGTCCGAGCGGCCCGAGCCCACATAGTCGAACAGCACCAGCCGGAACCTCTCGGCGAGCACGGGAACCACCAGCCGCCACATGTTCTGGTCACAGCCGAAGCCGTGGGCCAGCATCACGACCCGACCGTCCTCGGGGCCGGTGACCACCACATTGTTCCTCGCGACGACATCCATGACGGGCATCCTCCCACCCGCCGCTCCGCCCACCGCACGAGAGCCCCCGGGAAGGCGCTTCCGGCCCGCTCGCCCCGCCGGAGCCCCCGCCCGCACCGCCTCCGGTGCGCTTGTGTGCCGGGCGGTGTGGCGTACAGTGGAACTAGCTGGACAAACGTCCAGCTAGTTTTGAGGAGCGGAGAGACCGATGGTGACCTGGCTGATCCTGATGGGGGCGATCGCGGCGGAGGTGACGGCGACGGTCTCGCTGCGGATGTCGGACGGGTTCTCCAAGCTCGTGCCGACCGTGCTGGTCGTGGCCGGCTATGTGACCGCGTTCACGCTGCTGGCCGTGGTGCTCAAGCGGGGCATGGCCATGGGCACCGCGTACGGCATCTGGGCGGCCGCGGGGGTGGCGCTGGTGGCCCTGATCGGTGCGGTGTTCCTCGGGGAGAGCCTCACCTGGGTGCAGATCGGCGGGCTCGCCCTGGTGGTCGGGGGCGTTGTCGCACTGGAGGCCGGCGGTGCCCACTGAACCCGAGGCCGACGGCCGCCGGCGCCGCGGTGAACAGCGCAGAAGGCAACTGCTGGACGCCACCGTGCGGGTGGTGCACCGGGGCGGGCCCGGCGCGGTCACCCACCGGGCGGTGGCCGCCGAGGCCCAGGTGCCCAAGTCGGTGGCGACCTACCACTTCCCCTCGGTCGACGACCTGCTGACCGCGGCCCTGACCGACAGCGCCGACGCCTACGCCACCGAGCTGGCCCGCACCCTGCCGGCGGACAGCACACCGGCCGAGCTCTGCGCGCATCTGGCCGACCACCTCAACCGGCGCCGCGAGCGCACGCTCGCCGAGTACGAGCTGTATCTCCAGGCCGCCCGCCGCCCCGCCCTGCGCCCCGCGGCCGAACTCTGGATCGCGCTGGCCACCCGGCTCGCCCACCGCTACACCGACGACCCCGCCACCGCCGCCGCGTTCGTCGCGGCGCTGGACGGAGCGACGCTCCACGCGGTCATGCGCGACGAGCCGCTGGACCCCGGCCGGCTGACCGCCGTGCTCACCGCCGTCCTCGCACCCGGCCGGTGAGACGGCCGGTGAGACGGCCGTGCCGGGCGGGGTCCGCCCCACCCGGCCGGTCCCGTCCGTGGCACACGCCCGGGGACGGCCGGGTCCCGTACGCCGCGCTCCGCGCGACAGCGGCCCCGCTCCCCCGCGCCACCGTCACCGGCCGGGCGGAACCGTTCCGCGTTCCCGGCGGCGCGACCCCGCGAGCCCTCGCCGGGGGACCGGCGGCACCCCGGTGGCCGGTGGCCCCGGCTCGCCGAGGTGCCCGGCGGCCGTCCGCCAGGCCGCCGTCACCGCCGCGTGGGCGCGTTCGGTACGGTCCGACGGCTCCCCCGCGAGCAGCACCGGGGCTCCCACATGGACATGCAGACCCGGCCGGCGCAGGGGTGCGGTGAGCGCTCCCGCGAGCTGCTTCGCCCGGCTTCCCGAGGTGATGCGCCGGGCCCCCGCCTGCCCCAGGGGGATGATGGGGGCGCCGGTGCGATCGGCGAGCCGGGACAGTCCGCTGCGGAAGGGCTCCGGGGCCGCCTCGGCGGCGTCCGGGCGGCGCGGCAGCCGTCCCTCGCCGTAGATCAGGACCAGCCGCCCGCGGGCGAGAGCGGCGGCGGCCTCGTCCAGGGCCCCGGCGGCCCTCCGGTCCCCCCGGTGCACGGGGATGTGCCCCTCGCGCGTGAGGGCGCGGCCGAGCAGCGGAACGCGCCACAGCCCGGCGGTGGCCATCACCACCGGCTCGACACCGAGCCGGCGCAGCGCGGCCAGCACCACCGCCGGATCGGCGAGCGAGGTGTGGTTGGCCGCGATGATGCTGCCCGGGGCGAAGTCGGCGCCCGCACCGGTGGTGACCGTCAGACGTCCGACGGCGGGCACCAGGGCATCGGCGAGGCGGCTGAGCATGGGGTGGGTCCTCCTGGTCTCGATGTGATCATCATCGTGGTCCAGAAGCGCCGCGCGGACGTGAGTACGGATACTCACTCCGCGTTCCGTGATGTCGAGGGGGCGCGGCCGGGTCGGCCCTGCCGCGCCCCCTCGACATCACGGGGCGCGGCCGGGGGTGGGTAGAGCGTCGGGGAGGGGAAGAGTGGTCT